>NZ_SMAL01000006.1 GCF_004342165.1 Natranaerovirga pectinivora
AATTAACATGTTAAAGGGAATTGAGGATAAGTGCATTATTTTTTTACAAAAAAATAATGTTGAGGTTTTTACACCCCAACATTTATTATAGAACCTAAAAAAGAAAGATTATAAAGGAGCGTGTCATATGATATCGAACCAAATACTACAAAACACAATAGATGGACTCAAATCAATAACAAAAATAGATATAAATGTAATGGACATAGAAGGAAAGGTATTAGCTTCTACTGAAGAGAATAAAGAGGATTATAATAGTGCAGTGGTCTCTTTTGTAGCATCCCAAGCAGAAAGTCAATTGGTCCAAGGTTATCATTTCTTTAAAATATTTGATGACTTGCAAGTAGAATTCGTTATTTCTGTAAAAGGGGATGGGGAAGAAGTATACAAAGTTGGGAAGATAGCTTCTTTTCAAATTCAGAACTTACTTGTAGCCTATAAAGAAAGATTTGATAAGGATAATTTTGTTAAAAATTTATTATTAGATAATTTATTATTGGTTGATATCTACAATCGCTCCAAAAAATTGCATATAGAAACAGAAGTAAAAAGAGTGGTTTATATTGTTGAGACAAAACTAGAAAAAGACAATAATGTGTTAGAAACGGTTCGTAGCATTTTTCCAGCAAAATCAAAAGATTTTATTACAGCAGTAGATGAAAGAAATATCATTTTAGTAAAAGAATTAAAAGATAATGATGGATACGAAGAAATAGAAAAAACTGCTAAAGTGATTTTAGATACTTTAAATAGCGAAGTAATGTCTAATGTGTATATTGCATTTGGTACAGTGGTTAATGATATTAAAGACGTTTCTAGATCCTATAAAGAAGCTAGAATGGCTTTAGAGGTAGGGAAGATTTTTTATAGTGATAGATATGTCATTGGATATAATAATTTAGGAATAGGAAGATTGATATATCAATTGCCAATACCACTTTGTAAAATGTTTATCAAAGAAATTTTTGATGGCAAGACACCGGATCAATTTGATGAAGAAACAATTACTACTATCAATAAATTTTTTGAGAACAGTTTAAATGTTTCAGAAACATCAAGACAGTTATACATCCATCGTAATACTTTAGTATATAGATTGGATAAACTACAAAAAACAACAGGGTTAGATTTAAGGGTCTTTGAAGATGCCATTACTTTTAAAATTGCATTAATGGTTGTAAAATATATGAATCATATGGATTATATGAATTATTAAGATATAAAAGGTAATAATTATCTATTTAAAAATGACAAAAAAAGCTATAGACTACTAGTAAGGAGGCAGATTCTGTGATACAACTGGATAACGTTTCAAAAGTGTACCCAAATGGTACAGAAGCACTAAAAAATATAAACATCAAAATAGAAAAAGGAGAATTTGTTTTTATAGTAGGAAGTAGTGGTTCAGGCAAGTCTACTTTAGTAAAACTATTATTAAAAGAAACAGATCCAACTGAAGGAAGAATATTCATAAAAAATTATAATCTAAGTATCTTAAAAAGAAAAAATGTGCCTAAGCTTAGAAGAGAACTAGGAATTGTTTTTCAAGATTTTAGATTATTAAAGAATATGACAGTATATGAAAATATAGAGTTTGCTCTTACGGTAACAGAAGCATCTAGAAGAAAGATAAGAAGACAAGTTCCTATGGTTATGTCTATGGTCGGATTAGCTAACAAAGCCAAAAGTTATCCTTATCAATTATCAGGTGGGGAACAGCAAAGAACAGCTTTAGCGAGAGCCCTAGTGAATAATCCGCCAATTCTTTTAGCAGACGAACCTACAGGAAACCTTGACCCTAAGAACTCTTGGGAGATTATGAAATTATTAGATGATATAAACAAACGTGGGACAACAATCATATTGGTAACACATAATAAAGATATCGTAAATGCCATGCAAAAAAGAGTAATTACCCTTAATAATGGTAGAGTTATAAGTGATATCCAAAAGGGAGGCTATGATGATGAAAATTAGTGCCCTTGGGTATAGCGTAAAACAAAGTGTAAAAAACATGGTTAAAAATCGTTTGTTAACTGTTGCATCAATAAGTACAATAGCCGCATGTTTATTTATTCTTGGACTCTTTTATACAATACTAACCAATTTTCAATATATGGTGAATCATTTAGAGATTGGCGTAACAGTTTTCTTTAGAGAAAACATAACAGAAGAAGAAATAGATTTTATTGAAAGTGAGATAAGGCTTAGACCGGAGTTAAAATCCATAAAATATGTCTCACCAGATGAAGCATGGGAAATGTTTAAAGAAAAACTTGGAGATTTTCCAGAAGTATTACTTGGTTTTGATGACGATAACCCATTAGCCCATTCTGCATCTTTTGAGATATATCTAGATGATGTTGAAAAGCATAATGAATTTGTAAGATACGTGGAATCTATACCAGGTGTAAGACTTGTAAGAAGGTCTGATGATGTAGCTGAAATAATTAAAGGATTTAATGTCCTTATTGCCTATGTGTCTATTGGTATTATAATAATACTCTTATTGGTCTCTGTATTTCTTATTAGTAATACAGTAAGAATAGGGGTAAGTATGAGAAAAGATGAAATAAAAATTATGAAGCTAATAGGTGCAACAGATGGATTCATTAGAAGACCATTTATTTTTGAAGGAATCATTATAGGATTAGTTGGGGGAGCAATACCACTAGGTTTAATATATTTATTGTATAACAATGTTATACGTTATATAGAAGAAAGGTTTAATATATTAAGGGACTTGTTACAGTTTCTAGAACCTAGTGAGATATTTAATATCTTAGTACCTGTTTTATTAGGTATTGGAATTGTTATTGGTATAGTTGGTAGTAGGATTACACTTAAAAAACATTTACGTGTATAATCATGGAGGTGGGTAATGATTAAGTCTAAAAGATTACTTAAAATTGTACTAGCTATTGGTATGCTAACGATTTTATCAACAAGTATTTTTGCAAACCAAATAAATGATGCAAAAAACCAGAAAAACGATTTACAAGAGAGAATTGAACAAACGAGACAAAAAATAGAAGCATTAGAAGAGAACAAAGCGAATACTAAAAACTACATAAATACCCTTGATAATGAGATTGTAACTTTGACAAAAGAAATTATGAGTTTAGAAGACCAGCTTACTGTAAAAGAGAGAATGATAGAAAACACCCTAGCTGAATTAGAAGAAGCGAGACAAAATGAAAGAAGACAATATGAATTAGCTAAAGACAGAATAAGGTTTATGTATGAATATGGTGAAACATCATATATTGATTTATTATTACAATCAACAAGCTTAACGGATTTCTTTAATCGGGTAGAGTATGTTGGCAAAATAGTAGAGCATGATAAAAGTGTTATGGAAAACTTATTGTTTGCAAAAGAACTTATTGAAGAAAAAGAGATGCAATTAGAAAATGAAAGAAATAAACTTGAACATTTAAGAGCTGAAAATACCCTTCAAAAGCAAACAGTTGAACGTGTTATGGTTATGAAGACTAATGAATTGGAAAATGTGGCTCAAAATATTGAAAAAAGTATAAAAGCATTAGAAGAAGATGAAAAAAGCTTAAAAGAAACAGAGGATCTTATTAAAAGATTAGAAGCTGAAAGTAGATTGGTATATGCAGGTGGCAATATGGAATGGCCAGTACCTGGGTATGGGCGAATAAGTTCTCAGTTTGGAATGAGAACCCATCCAATTTTTAAAACTCAAGATTTTCATAATGGTATAGATATACCAGCACCAACGGGAACCTCTGTGGTTGCAGCAGCAGCAGGACAAGTTGTAGAAGCAGGATGGAATAATTCTTATGGGTATTATATTATAATAGACCATGGTAGTGGTTTTATGACACTATATGCACACCATTCTCAATTGCTTGTTCAAAGAGGACAGACCGTTAAAAAGTGGCAAACGATAGCTAAAATAGGTAGTACAGGTAATTCAACTGGACCTCATTTACATTTTAGTATAAGAAGAAATGGAGAATGGATTAATCCATTAACAATGTTAAATCGATAAATTCATATAAAAAAGTAGTAATATTAAGTGATACTTAAATTACTACTTTTTAACATTTAAAGGTAAAAATACTATGATTTATAATGGGTATTTTCTAAGATATAACAAATACTTTATAACATAGTGATGATTCATATTATATTTTTTCATGGTATAATAATTAATGTATAGAATAGAATAATATTAGTTAACTAAGGAGATATTTTTATATGAATAGAGAATACTTAAAAGGTTTAATATCTGGGTTTACCATCATACTCCTTATTGGGGCAATATATATTGGTTCAAATAATTTTGTTGACTTTCTTCAAGAAAATGGCATATATTTTGAAGGAACAGGGGTACAAGAATTAGAAGTTGATGAAAAAATAAACAAAATCATTAGATATCTAGATAATTTTTATTATGAAGATTTTGATACGGATGAAATTTTAGATAGAGCTTTTAAAGGAATGGTAGCTGGTATTGGTGATCCCTATTCTACTTATTATACAGAAGACGAATTTCGGAATGTATTGGAATCAGCGGCAGGTGAATATAGTGGGATAGGTGTTGTTATATCTCACAATGAAGTAGACGATGAATTTATAGTATTACTACCTTTTGTAGGTGGACCAGGAGATAAAGCAGGATTGTTACCAGGGGATATTATTATTCAAGTAGATGGGATTAGCATAGAAGGAATGGATTTAACGGAAACAGTGAATTTAATAAAAGGAGAAGTAGGTACAGAAGTTGTACTAACTATAATAAGAAATAATGACCAACTAGAAGTACCTATTATTAGAGAAAAAATAGACATTCCAACTGTATCAAGTGAAATGTTAGAAGACAATATAGGGTATCTAAGAATAAGTGAATTTGATAGGGTCACATATAATCAATTTATGGATGCAATAAATGAATTAGAAAACCAGGGTCAAAATGGACTTATTATAGATTTAAGAAATAATCCTGGAGGCATGCTTCATACGGTTATTGCTATAGTAGATGAACTGATTCCTAAAAATAAAATAATAGTTTATACGGAAGATAAACATGGTAGACAAGAAATAGAAAGATCTAAAACAGGGACTTACTTTGATAGGCCATTGGTAATACTTATAAATGAGCACAGTGCTAGTGCGTCTGAAATACTAGCTGGGGCTATAAAAGATCATGGTGCAGGAACATTGGTTGGAACTACAACATTTGGTAAAGGTTTGGTTCAACGACTTATACCTCTAGGGGATGGAACAGCAATAAAGACAACAATATCAAGATATTTTACCCCATCTGGAAATTATATACATGATAGAGGTATTGAACCAGATGTGGAAGTTATTTTACCAGATGAGTTAAGATTTAGAGGCAACCTTACATTGGAAGAAGATTTACAATTGCAAAAAGCACTGGAGATAATTAATGAGAAGATAAAATAAATATAATGGAGATTATTATATGCATTTATTAGAAATCATTCATTTAACTCTACTTAGTACTGCTAAAGCAGTATTCGATAGTGCTTTTTTACTTATTATAATTTTAATAGCTTATATGATTAAAAAAACACAGAACTTAAATATATATGGATATAAAATCCCATATAATAGCTTTACTCAATTGATTGAGAGCGTTTTACAAGGCATAATTATTGGTGTGGTAGGGAGTGCTATAATAGCTATTATAGGATTGCCAATTCGAATTACTACTCCAATATTATTTCTTCTACCAATTGCTATTATATCTGCATTTATACATCCAAGGTTCCTGTGTTTTTCTTATTCAGCATCCATACTTTCACTTTTGAGTATTATTTTTAGCGGACAAAATATACTAGGTTATACCATTCCTAATCTAGATATTGATGTAAATGGTTTGATTGTATTAGTAGGTGTTTTACACTTAATGGAGGCAATACTCATTTTCTTTGTTGGAGGTAAAAACCCTATCCCTATAATAACAAAAAAAAATAATAAAATCGTAATGGGACATATGCTACAAAAATTTTGGCCAATACCATTTTCTTTATTAGCACTTAATATAGGAGAAATAAGTGGGAGTATTATAAAAATGCCTAGTTGGTGGCCATTAATAAAGCCTGTTATTGATAGTAATGCTTCCTATTATTTTGTATTGTTACCTATCATAGGGGCATTAGGATATAGAACAGTTACTTTTGCCTATCGTCCAGAAATAAAAGCCAAAATCTCTTCTGTAAGACTATTGGTATATAGTGTGATATTAATTATATTGGCAGTGATTTCTGTAGACAATGGTATATTAAGGGTAATAGCAATACTTTTTATGGCACTTGCTCATGAAGGTATTATTCAATACGATCATTTTATAGAAACTGTAAAAAAACCTTTATATGGGGTGCCTAGAAAAGGCATAAGAGTATTAAGTGTCCATCCTGATGGAATAGCACAACGATTGGGGATAAAAGTTGGAGATATTATACATAATATTAATGGGTTTGAAATTGAAAATTCAAAAGACTATAAAACTGTAATGCAAGATAGTTATAAAAGTTTTTATATAGAAGTAGAATGTGAAGAAGGGTATAAAGACAAATTAACATATAATACTTTTATAAAAGAAAAGAATTTAGGGTTAAATTATTTGCCTGAAAATCCTAAAATAGTATTTAAGTATAATACATTAAATGACTTTAAATTAATAAGGATAATATTAAAGAAATTGAATAAAAAAATATAAATGATAGTAAGGTTATTCTTACTATGAGAGTATCGACAAAGTCGATACTCTTTTGATATATTCTAGGTGGTGAAGGGATTTTTATTATATATAAGTTTCAGAAACCTGTAACCATCCTTGGCTACGCTATTACACTTATATATAATAAAAATCCTTGTTAAAATAGGAACATATGTTTTAAAATTTATATTGATTATGTTATAATAATAAAATATAATAATAAGAAAGTAGTATTTTCTCAAACTTTGCAAGGAAGTTTGTAGATTAGTCTTTCATATCAACCGTGTAACATGCCATTCGTTTCGCTACAGGCATAAGGTTTCAATGAAAGACTAATCTCCAAATCCTTGCAAGCAAGTTTGTAGATTAGTCTTTCATATCAACCGTGTAACATGCCATTCGCTTCGCTACAGGCATAAGGTTTCAATGAAAGACTAATCTCCAAATCCTTGCAAGCAAGTTTGTAGATTAGTCTTTCATATAAAAAAGAAAAAGGTGATTATATGCCTGAATTTAAGATTGTTTCAGATTTTCAACCAACAGGAGATCAGCCCCAAGCCATAGAGATGCTGGTAGATGGATATAAAAAGAATAATAAAGCACAAACATTACTAGGGGTAACAGGTTCTGGTAAAACCTTTACGATGGCACATGTAATAGAAAAAATCCAAAAACCAACATTAATTATAGCCCATAACAAAACTTTAGCAGCTCAATTATATGGTGAATTTAAAGAGTTTTTTCCAGAGAATGCAGTTGAGTACTTTGTAAGTTATTACGATTATTATCAACCAGAAGCATATGTACCCCATACAGATACATTTATAGAAAAAGATTCATCTATTAATGAAGAAATAGACAAGCTTAGACATTCAGCCACTGCATCGTTATTTGAAAGAAAAGATGTTATTATAATAGCCAGTGTATCTTGTATTTATGGATTAGGTGACCCAATAGATTATAATAATTTAGTTGTTTCATTAAGACCTGGAATGGAAAAAGAAAGAGATGAAATACTAAGAAAATTAATTGATATACAATATTCTAGAAATGATTTAGATTTTAAAAGAGGTACCTTTAGAGTTAGAGGAGATGTTGTAGAAGTCTATCCAGCTGGCTCAGGGGAAAGGGCCATAAGAATTGAATTTTTTGGAGATGAAATAGATAGGATAACAGAAGTAGATACACTAACAGGAGAGTTATTAGGAACCTTAGATCATATTTCTATTTTTCCCGCATCTCATTATGCCATCCCAGAAGAAAAGATAGAACTGGCCATCCAATCCATAGAAGAAGAATTAGTAGAATGTGTTAAAAACTTTAAAAGCGAGGACAAACTTTTAGAAGCTCAAAGAATAGCTCAACGAACCAATTTTGACATAGAAATGTTAAGAGAAACAGGATTTTGTTCAGGTGTTGAAAACTATTCAAGACATTTATCTGGACGAGCACCAGGAAGTACACCCCATACATTAATCGATTACTTTCCAGAAGATTTTTTAATCATAGTAGATGAATCTCATATAACTTTACCTCAAATTAGAGGAATGTTTGCAGGTGACCAAGCTAGAAAAAGTACTCTAGTGGAGTATGGTTTTAGAATGCCATCGGCTAAAGACAATAGACCATTGAATTTTCCAGAGTTTGAAGAAAAAATCAATCAAATATTATTTGTTTCGGCTACACCTGGCCCATATGAAAAGGCCAATGAAGAATTAAGAGCAGAACAAATTATAAGACCAACAGGTCTATTGGATCCTATTATTGAAGTTAGACCAGTAAAAGGACAAATTGATGATTTGATAAAAGAAGTAAATATAGAAATAGACAACAAAAGGAAGGTATTGATTACAACATTAACAAAGAGAATGTCAGAGGACTTAACCAATTATATGAAAGAAGTTGGCATACGAGTAAGGTATCTACATTCTGATATTGATACTTTAGAAAGAATGGAAATTGTAAGAGACTTAAGAATGGATGTTTTTGATGTTTTAATTGGTATTAATTTATTAAGAGAAGGCTTGGATATACCAGAAGTTGCTTTAGTGACAATATTAGATGCAGATAAAGAAGGTTTTTTACGTTCAGAAACCTCTCTTATTCAAACGGTGGGTAGAGCTGCAAGAAATGCTGAAGGTAGAGTTATTATGTATGCTGATAAAATCACAGACTCTATGAGAAAGGCAATCTCTGAAACCAATCGAAGAAGGTTGATTCAAGAAGAATATAACAATGTCCATGGCATTACACCTCAAACCATTAAAAAGAAAGTAAGAGATTTAATTAGAATATCAAAAGTATCTGATGAAAAAGGGTCATATCAACTTAAAAAAGATCCTGAGTCTATGGATATAGACGAAATAAGAGCATTAACAAGTCAATTATCTAAAGAGATGCATCAAGCAGCAGCAGACTTACAATTTGAGAAAGCAGCAACAATACGTGATGAATTAATAGAGCTAAAAAAACACTTGCAAAAGTTAAAGGATTAATCGTTACATTAGAAAGAAGAGGATATAATGGCGCAAAATAATATAGTAGTAAAAGGAGCTAAAGAACATAATTTAAAAAATATTGACTTAACAATTCCTAGGGAAAAATTTATTGTATTTACAGGGTTAAGTGGATCGGGAAAATCCTCTTTAGCCTTTGATACAATATATGCAGAAGGCCAAAGAAGGTATGTAGAGTCTTTATCAGCATATGCTAGACAATTCTTGGGACAAATGGAAAAACCAGATGTTGAACATATAGAGGGATTATCCCCTGCTATTTCTATTGATCAAAAAACCACTAGCAGGAACCCAAGGTCAACGGTTGGGACAGTAACTGAGATCTATGACTATTTTCGATTGCTTTTTGCTAGAATAGGCATACCCCATTGTCCAAGTTGTGGAAAAGAAATAAAGAAACAAACAGTGGATCAAATGGTTGATCATATTATGTCATTAGAAGAAAGAACAAAAATTCAGCTATTGGCTCCAGTGGTAAGAGGGAGAAAAGGACAACACTTAAAAGTTCTAGATCAAGCAAGAAAAAGTGGATATGTACGAGCTAGAATCGATGGCAATTTATATGAACTAACAGAAGATATAGATTTGGATAAAAACAAAAAACACACCATTGAAATAATTGTAGATAGGCTAGTAGTAAAAGAAGGCATAGAAAAAAGATTAGCAGATTCTATTGAGACTGTATTACAGATAACAGGTGGTTTATTGGTTGTAGATGTAGTGGATAAAGAATCTCTGACTTTTAGTCAGAGCTTTGCCTGCCCAGATTGTGGCATTAGTATTGATGAAATCGAACCTAGAATGTTTTCTTTTAACAATCCCTTTGGTGCTTGTGCTGAGTGTCACGGTCTAGGATTTAAGATGGAATTTGACCCAGAACTTATTGTGCCAAATGAAAAACTCACCATTACAGAAGGTGCTTTTGTTGTGCCAGGGTGGGCTTCTGCTGCTAATGATGATAGTTATGTACGAAGTTTATTAGATGGGCTGGCTGGGGCATATAAGTTTAACTTACGTGTGCCTTATGAAGCGTTATCAGATGAAGTGAAAAACATACTAATGTATGGAACCAATGGAGAGAAAGTTAAAGTCATCTATAGCAATGAAAGAGGTACAGGTGAGTACGATACAGAATTCGAAGGTATCCTTAAAAATCTTGAAAGACGTTATAGAGAGACTTCATCTGAATATATGCGACAAGAATATGAAGGCTATATGACCAATACCCCTTGCCCAAAATGTAAAGGGGCAAGACTAAATGAAGAAGTATTGGCCATCACAATTAGTGATAAAAATATTGCGGATTTAACAGAGTTATCTATAAGCGATTTATATGAGTTTTTTAATACAGTAGAGTTAAATGATAGACAAAAACTCATTGGGGAACAAATACTAAAAGAAATTAATGCAAGAATAGGCTTTTTAATGGATGTTGGATTAGACTATCTGTCATTATCAAGATCTGCAGGAACTTTATCTGGTGGAGAAGCACAAAGAATTAGATTAGCAACTCAAATTGGTTCTGGATTGGTTGGTGTTGTCTATATTCTTGATGAGCCAAGTATTGGACTTCATCAAAGAGACAATGAAAAATTATTAAAAACATTGGATAACTTAAGAAGCTTAGGGAATACACTAATTGTTGTAGAACATGATGAAGATACAATGTTTGCAGCAGACCATATTGTGGATATTGGTCCGGGAGCAGGAGCTCATGGTGGACAAGTAGTTGCTCAAGGAACAGCGAAAGAGATTATGGCAAATGAAAACTCTATTACAGGGGCTTATCTAAGTGGCAAGAAAAAAATAGAAGTGCCAAAAACAAGAAGAAAACCTAATGGCAATTGGCTTACAATAAAAGGGGCTTCTGAAAACAACTTAAAAAATGTAGATGTTAAGATTCCTCTGGGGGTTATTACTTCTATAACTGGGGTTTCAGGCTCAGGCAAAAGTACATTAATTAATGAAATATTATATAAAAGTCTGGCAAAAGAATTAAGTCGAAGCAAAGTAAAGCCAGGAAAGCATAAGGCTATAGAAGGCATAGAACATCTAGACAAGGTAATTGATATAGACCAAG
This sequence comes from Natranaerovirga pectinivora, assembly GCF_004342165.1. Classification (NCBI taxonomy): domain Bacteria; kingdom Bacillati; phylum Bacillota; class Clostridia; order Lachnospirales; family Natranaerovirgaceae; genus Natranaerovirga; species Natranaerovirga pectinivora. The sequence goes on from NZ_SMAL01000006.1 coordinate 11,318, forward strand.
CACCAATAGGTAGAACACCAAGATCTAATCCAGCAACTTACACAGGAGTTTTTGACCATATTAGAGATTTATTTGCCACAACTCAAGAGGCAAAAATGAAAGGGTATCAAAAAGGCCGTTTTAGCTTTAATGTCAAAGGTGGAAGATGTGAATCTTGTAGAGGTGATGGGATTATAAAAATCGAAATGCATTTCTTACCAGATGTTTATGTGCCTTGTGAAGTTTGTAAAGGCAAAAGATACAATCGGGAAACTTTAGATGTAAAATACAAAGGCAAGACTATTTCAGATGTTTTAGACATGACAGTAGAGGAAGCATTAGGATTCTTTGAAAATATTCCTAACATCAAAAGAAAACTAGAAACATTATTTGATGTTGGTTTGTCTTATATAAAGTTAGGACAATCCTCTACAACTTTATCAGGAGGGGAAGCTCAAAGAGTTAAGCTTGCTACAGAGCTTAGCAAGCGAAGCACAGGAAAAACCATATATATATTAGATGAGCCAACAACGGGTCTACATTTTGCAGATGTTCATAGACTAGTTGATATTATTCAAAGGCTAGCAGAAGGGGGCAATACCTTATTAATTATTGAGCATAATCTAGATGTTATTAAAACGGCAGATTATATAATTGATTTAGGACCAGAAGGTGGAGACAAAGGTGGAACAATATTAGCCACAGGGACGCCAGAAGATATTGCAAAAGTAGAAGCATCCTATACAGGGCAATTCCTTAAGAGAATGTTAAATTAAATAAAAAAGGAAGAGAATAATACATTCTCTTCCTTTTTTTACCTATTTGTATTTTAATTTCATAACCAATATAGTAAGAGCAAATATAAAAGTAACCACATTTGCAATGATAATTGGTAAGTCTCCTATAATGAAACCATAAATAGTCCAACAAAAAACACCTGTAGTAAAGATAGAGTACATACCTAATGAAATACCAGAAGTGTCTTTGTCTTTAATAGTTTTTAAAGTTTGAGGTAAAAAAGAAATAGTTGTTAGTGTTGCTGCTATAACGCCAAATAGTTCCATGGTGAGCTCCTTCGTATTTGTTATTAGTAAATTACTAAAGTAAGTATACAGAGAATATGAAAATAAATCAACAGTCAAAAAAAGATTGTTAACCTATTAAAAAATATGGTTGACAATATCTCTTTGAATTTGTATTATAATAATATAACAAAATGAAGGGAAGTATTACATATGAATTTAAAAACAAAAGATATTGTACAAGTAGCATTGTTTGCAGCTTTAACAGCAGTTGGAGCCTTTATAACCATTCCATTTCCATTTGTTCCATTTACATTACAATCTTTTTTTACAGCTTTTGCAGGGGTTTTATTAGGTGCGAAACTAGGGATGCTATCACAATTGGTATATGTTGTAGTAGGACTAGTAGGTGTGCCGGTTTTTACAAAAGGTGGAGGACCTGGATACATATTTGAAACAAGCTTTGGGTACTTAATTGGCTTTATTGTTGGGGCTTATGTAATTGGAAAACTAAGTGAAAGGGTTACAAAGATGACCGTACAAAAGCTATTTCTAATTATTATGACAGGAATTCTGGTTGTGTATATGATAGGTGTACCTTACTTATATATGATTATGAGGCTGTATATTAAAAGTGATGTTGCTATAAGCTGGGCAGTAAGAGTTGGCTTTACAACCACCATAGGTGGGGATATTGTAAAGAGTATTATTGTTGCTTTTATAGGTTTTAAAATTGTGCCTATATTATCAAGACAAAATCTAATATCAAGAAGAGGATTCCATGAACTTAGAATACATAACAAATAAAGTATTGAATGGCCAATTAATTGATTATGAGGAAGCTGTAGAATTATCATCTATAAAGGATTTAGATGAACTTTTAGAAGCTGCTAATACAATAAGAGAAAAATTCAAAGGCAATAAAATGGATTTATGTAGTATAATGAACGCCAAATCAGGGAAGTGCTCTGAAAATTGTAAGTTCTGTGCCCAGTCCGCTCACTATAAGACAGGAGCCCCAGAGTATTCTTTGATAAGTAAAGAAGAAGCATTAAAGATGGCAAAGGAAAATGAAGAAAATGGTGTTCATAGGTTCTCTCTTGTTACAAGTGGTAAAGGTATTTCTGACGGAGAACTTGATAAAGTTACTGAAATATATGATGAACTCAAGAATAAAACGAAGTTACAGCTTTGTGCTTCTTTTGGCATTATTTCTTATGAACAGGGATTAAAGTTAAAAAAAGCAGGGGTAACCATGTACCATCATAACTTAGAAACAAGTAAAGCGTTTTTTCCAAAAATATGTGACACACATACCTATGAAGATCGGATAGAAACAATAAAAAATGTAATGAAAGCTGGTTTAGATGTTTGTTGTGGAGGTCTTTTCGGATTAGGTGAAACCATGGAAGATAGAATAAAAATGGCTTTCGACATTAGAGCATTAGGAATAAAATCTGTGCCAATAAATATTCTACAACCTATAAAAGGAACCCCACTAGAGAATAATATGATACTACAACCAGATGAAATATTAAGGATTATTGCTGTCTTCAGGTTTATCATTCCAGATGGATATATTAGATTTGGTGGCGGTAGAAAATCTTTAGGAGAACATCAAGAAAAAGGTCTGAAATCAGGTATTAATGCTGCTTTAGTAGGAAACTATTTAACCACTATAGGGAATAAGATAACGGAAGATATAGAGATGATAAAAAGGCAAGGGTTAGAAATTTGAACAGTTATAGCAGGATAAAATTTTAAGGATATGCACATTCTATAGGTAATTTAATACCATAAAAGTATAGAAAAACTTAAGGAGTGTGCATATGGCAGAAAAGGTAAGACGATTTTTTCCAGGAGGTAATACGTCAGTAGGATTTTACTCTAATTACGATTACATAATAGATAAAAATGCCAATAGAATTATTGTTCTTAAAGGTGGACCAGGAACAGGAAAATCATCCTTAATGAAAAAAGTTGCTGAAGTTCTATTAGAACAGGGGTACAAGTTAGAATTTCATCATTGTTCCTCTGATAATGAATCCCTTGATGGTATTGTTGTGCCAGAATTAAAAGTTGCAATGATTGATGGTACAGCACCTCATGTGGTAGATCCCAAAAATCCAGGGGCAGTTGATGAAATCATCAACTTAGGAGAATATTGGGACGTTAGTAAGCTGGAGAAAATAAAACAACCCATACTAGAGTATATAGAAAAAAATGGAAAATTTTATAAACGCGCCTACAAATATTTTGGTGCAGCTAGGTTGATATTAGAAGATATCATTTGGAAGCACGAAGAAGCTTTAGATATTGGTAAACTCAATGTAGATACGGATGCTTTAATCCAAGAAGTATTTGAAGATGTAAAAGTAAGCAGTACATTGGGTAAAGAGAGACATTTGTTTGGAAGTGCCTATACCCCTAATGGCTATATAGATTATACCGATGAACAGATTCATAAAGACTATAAGATATATCACATTTCTGGGGATGTAGGAACAGGAAAATCAACACTATTAAATAAAATAGTTATAGAAGGCAAAAAAAGAGGTTTGTTTGTAGAGGTACTACACACACCATTAATCCCAGAAAAGATTATGACAGTAATCATCAAAGACTTAAAAATTGCATTTACAACAAGTGACCTTCTAAAGGAAAAGGCTTATCAATTAATTAATACAGATCATTATTTAGATAGGGAGTATTTAAAAGTCTATGAAGAAGATATAAAAGAAGATAAAAAAGTCTTTAATGAGTTAATAGATATTGGAATTAATAATATTAAAAATGCTAAGAAAAATCACGATATTATAGAAGCGTTTTATATTCCTAATATGAATTTTGATGGGTATGACCAGTTAAGAGATGATATCGTTAATAGAATGATAGAGTATAAATAAGATAGTAAAAGGAAGCAGAAAGAATATAACTGCTTTCTTTTTATTTTATGACCCTTTTACTATACTAGATTTTAGTGTAAAATATTTCTATTACATAGAAGGGAAGATAATAATTTATTATATGAAAAAGACAATCAATAAAAACCATAAAAAACAAATAATTAAGTATTACTTACATAAATATCGCTTTCATTACATAATAGGCATACTCACATTGGTGTTTGTAGATATAATCCAATTAAGAATTCCCCTTATTACAAAAGATGTAACAGATGGTTTGCAAACAGGGACTTACACTATGGAAAATATTGCAAACAGAGTAACTGTATTGATTGTAATAGGAATTTCCATCGCCATTGGAAGGTTTGTTTGGAGATATTTCATATTTGGAACCAGTAGACATATTGAATATGAACTTAGAAATGATTTTTTCGGGCATTTAGAAAAGTTAAGTTTAAGGTATTATAATGACCATCAAACAGGAGATTTAATGGCCCATGCTACCAATGATTTAAATGCAGTAAGAATGATGTTGGGGCCAGGAATACTTATGGCATTAGACGCATTTGTATTAACAACATTAGTAATTATACAAATGGTGACAGTTATTAGTTTAAGGTTAACATTGTTTGCAATTATTCCATTGCCTTTTATTGCAATTGGGAGTTTGCTTCTTGGAAAAGTAGTCCAATTAAGATTCAAGGAAAAACAAGAAGCCTTTTCAGAGTTAACAGACCAAGTTCAGGAAAATTTATCAGGGATTAGGGTAATAAAAGCATTTGTACAAGAATCAAAAGAGCTCCTAGCCTTTCAAAAAGTAAATGCTAAAAACTTTGAAAAAAATATGAAGTTGGTAAAACTATTTGCTTGGATGATGCCTTTATCGGGTCTCATTTCAGGTCTTAGTATTTCCATTATATTAGGCTACGGAGGTTATCTTGTCATTTTAGGGGATATAACCATTGGTGAATTTGTGGCTTATATTAACTACTTGTATATGCTTATATGGCCAATGATAGCTTTTGGGATGTGTATCAATATCATTTCCCAAGGGAGAGCTTCTTTTAATAGAATTCAAAGCATCTTAAACGAAGTTCCAGAAATAGAAGACAATGAAAAAACAAAAGATATTAAGGTCATAAAAGGCAATATAACCATTAAAAATCTTAATTTTACATACTCACATTCAAAAGAAAAAGCTTTAAAGAATATTAACATTAATATTATTGGAGGCCAAACCATCGGAATTGTTGGAAGAACTGGAAGTGGTAAAACAACATTGGTGAATCTATTATTGAGATTGATTAACCCTAGGGAAAACACCATTTTTATGGACGGTAATGATATTTTTGAAATACCTTTAAAAACCTTAAGATACAATATTGGTTACGTACCACAAGATAATTATTTATTCTCTAATACTATTAAAAACAATATCGCTTTTGGTATGCCTCTTGCTTATAATGAAGAGGTTAAAAATGCTGCCCAAATAGCAAATGTACATGATAATATAATGGATTTTACCAATGAATATGAAACGATCGTTGGTGAAAAAGGGGTTACTCTTTCTGGTGGACAAAAACAAAGAGTATCTATTGCTAGGGCCATTATAAAAAATACACCTATATTAATTCTTGACGATGCAGTGTCTGCTGTAGATACCAATACGGAAGAGCAAATTTTAAGACATCTTAAAGAAAAAAGAAAAAATAAAACAACTATCATAATAGCCCATAGGATATCTACCATACAACATGCAGATAATATCTTTGTATTAGATGAAGGTGAAATCGTTGAAGAAGGAACACATACTGAATTAATTGCTAAAAAAGGGTTGTACTATAATATGGTTAAAAGACAACAATTAGAAAAAGAACTAGAAAAAGAAGTATAGGTAAGGAGAATGAAAATGGCTGAATCAAAGGAAAACAAAAATTTTGACCCTAGAATCATTAAAAGATTGCTAGAGTATGCTAAGCCATACTATAAATACATACTGTTTTCATTTGTACTCTTATTGGGGGTAGTAGCTTTAGAATTGATTCGTCCTATCATTATAGGAAGGGCCATCGATAATGTCATAATAGACAATAATCAAATATACTCAATAGTTGAGGAAGATGGAAAAGATACTTATAGAGTACAAAACTATTATATAAAAAAAGGCAATGTATCAGGTATAAATGCTACCATTGTTTATGATGAAGGGGCGGAGCACCCATACCATTTAGTTATCGGCATAGAGGAAGAAGAAATACCAGCCCTTAATACCATTAATGTAAGGGATTACGAAGAGCGTTACATTATAATACCTTTAGAGAGAAATGATATTAAGCATTTAAGACAAGAGGATATTAAAAATTTAATTTATGCAGCTGGATTATTTGTTCTTATATTGGCATTGGGATTGATAATAAGCTATATTCAAACCATAGTGTTAAATTATACAGGACAAAAAATTATATACAATATAAGAAATGATGTGTTTAAGCACGTAGAAAGTTTATCTCTAAAGTTCTTTAGTAACCATCCAATTGGAAGAATTGTCACAAGGGTTACTAATGATACAGAAACTCTAAATGAAATGTATACCAGTGTCATCGTAAACTCAGTCAAAAGTATTGTAATGGTGGCGGGTATTACTATTATGATGTTTTTATTAAATGTTGAGTTAACCCTTTATATAATGATGATTATGCCAATAATTGTCCTGTTAACATTATGGTTTAGAAAAACGTCAAGAAAGTTATACAGAGAGATTAGAACTAAAGTGGCCAATATCAATAGTTTTTTATCAGAACATATTTCTGGGATGAAGATTGTTCAAATATTTACACAAGAAGAAAGAAAGTATAATGAATTTGATGAGGCAAATAAGTCTCTTAATCAATCACACATAAAGCAACTTGTTATTTTCAGTATTTTTCGCCCAGCCATGTATTTGTTATATGTACTTGGTTTGTTTTTAGTGTTGTACTTTGGTGGTAAGAGAGTAATAAGTGGTCATATTACCATTGGGACATTGGTTATTTTTGTTCAGTATATTTCTAACTTTTTTGATCCAATACAACAATTAGCAGAGCAATTTGATATTATTCAATCAGCAATGGCTTCTTCGGAGAAGATTTTTAATCTGCTAGATGAAAAAATTGATATTATTGATGTTGAAGAGCCTATTTCTTTGCCAGTGGTAAAAGGTAGAATTGAATTTAAAAATGTTTGGTTCGCTTATGTGGATGAAGAGTGGATATTGAAAGATGTCTCTTTTGTAGTAGAGCCAGGAGAGGTTGCTGCCTTTGTGGGTGCTACAGGAGCAGGAAAAACATCTATTATCAATTTAATTATGAGATACTATGATATTCAAAAAGGTGAGATATTATTAGATGGTATTAACATCACTCAAATTAAAAAAGAAGACCTAAGAAAAAATATCGGCCAAATGTTACAAGATGTATTTTTATTTACAGGGACGATTAACAGCAATATAAGATTGAAAAATGAAGAAATAACAGATAAAGAAATAGTAAATGCGTCTGTTTATGTCAATGCGGATAAATTTATAAGAAAATTACCAAAACAATATGAAGAAAAGGTTTCAGAGGGTGGTACTACTTTCTCTGCTGGTCAAAGACAATTATTATCATTTGCGAGAACTTTGGCAAATAAACCGTCAATTTTGATATTAGATGAAGCAACAGCGAATATTGACACAGAAACAGAGCAATTAATTCAAGATGCCCTATACAAATTAATGGAAGGAAGAACCACTTTAGTAGTGGCACATAGGCTGTCTACAATACAAAATGCGAATAAAATAATTGTGCTTCATAAAGGAAAGATTCGTGAAATAGGAAGTCATCAAAAATTACTTGCAAAAAAAGGACTATACTATCAATTGTATGAATTGCAACATCAAGATGGTGTTTTGTAATTTTAACTTCAAAAAAAAAGAGGTATGTTTTAATGCCTTGAGTAATAAATATAGAATATATTAATTTAATGCGTTGAAGTTTTAAACAAATACACCAATAAATCAGATTTGTGTGACAAAAACAAACAAAAAATAGCTAAAAAAATGAATGAAACTATTATAATTACTGCAAAAACTATTGAGAAAAATAATGGTTTATAGTATAATTATACATACATTATCTCAACTAATAGGATTATTAGCTGAGATACTATATTATTACATAGTATTGAGAAGGTATCTTCAAAAAAATTTTTTAGGAGGCGTTAAAATGAGTAGAGAGAGATGGAGCTCTAGAAGTATTTTTATTTTAGCAGCTATAGGTTCCGCAGTAGGTTTAGGAAATACTTGGCGTTTTCCAGGTCAAGCGTATCAAAATGGTGGAGGGGCATTTTTAATTCCGTACTTTATCGCCCTAGTTACAGCAGGTATTCCATTATTGATCATGGAAATTGCAATTGGTAAAAAGTTTCAAGCAGGTGCGCCAACAGCTTTTAGAAAACTAGGTAAGAAAAAAGGTTTTGAATGGCTTGGATGGTGGCCATTAGCAACAAGTTTTGCTATTGTTGCCTACTATTGTATCGTTATGTCATGGACATTCAATTATTTATGGCATTCTTTAACGCTGGCTTGGACAAAAAGTTCAAGTGCAGATTTCTTTTATGGTGATGTATTAAGATTATCTGATTCTCCAGGGAATCTAGGTGGTTTAAATATGCCATTGGTAATTGGACTTGTATTAACATGGATTTTTATATGGTTTTCAATCCGTAATGGTGTAAAATCAATGGGTAAAATCGTTAAATGGACAGTGCCATTACCAATCATTCTATTAATTATTCTTGTAATTCGTGCATTAACATTACCAGGTGCTATAGATGGTATTAATTACTACTTAACACCACAATGGGATAGGTTAAAAGATATAAATGTATGGGCAGCAGCATATGGTCAAATTTTCTTCAGTTTATCTGTTTTATTTGGTATTATGGTTGCTTACGCAAGTTTCTTACCTAAAGATTCAGATGTACCAACAAACAGTATGATTATTGCTTTTGCAGACTGCTTATTAAGTTTCGTTGCAGGTTTTGCAGTATTTGGTACTCTTGGATTTTTACAACAAACATCTGGAACAGCTATAGCTGATATGTCTATTACTGGACCTGGATTGGCATTCGTTACATATCCAGAGGCTATTGCTCAATTACCTGGTGGACTTTGGATTCAAGTGGTATTTGCATTCTTATTCTTCTTAATGTTATTAACCCTTGGAATTGATTCAGCATTCTCAATTGTTGAAGGGATTGTGACAGGTTTAGTTGATAAATTTGGTTGGGATAAGAAAAAAACAGTTGCGGGAATGTGTTTTGTAGGTTTCGCTGCTGGTCTAATATTTGCAACTAATGCAGGACTTTACTGGTTAGATATCGTTGATAACTGGGTAAACAACTTTAACTTAATACTTATTGGTGTATTTGAGTGTGTTGTTGTAGGATGGATTTACAGTGCTAAAAAACTTAGAAATGAATTTAATGAAGATTCAAATATGAAATTTGGTCCTTGGTGGGACTTTATGATTAAGTATGTAACACCATTAAGTTTATTAGGACTTAACATATTATTCCTTATTGATAGTTTTAAAGCAAATTACGAAGGATATGCTACAAAACATTTACTTATCGGTGGATGGGGTATTGTATTAGCAACAATCGTTTTCGGGTTTGTATTTACTACACTTAAAGGTAAAGACTTAGAAGAAGAAGTTAACTAAGATCAGTTTAAAAAAGGAGTGGTCCTATGGAATTATCAGCAATCATAATGTTAATATTTGGCTTCGTGTTTTTAGGTGGAGGCTTAATATATAGCTTAAAAAAATTAAATTAATGATTTCAACGAAGCTTGTGTCTCTTGGGTAGTAAGAGACATAAGCTAAGTTAAAAGATAGGAAACACTTACTGAATTTTCAGTAGGTGTTTTTTTACATTTAATAACAGAGACATAACATTCAATTAATATAAAATTAATGGAAATTAATTACTCTAATACTGTAATAATAAAATACTAGGAGGTATTAATGATGTTAAAAAGAAACAAAAAACTCATTTCAGCTATCACAAGTTTTGTTATGGTATTAGCAATAGTATTAACTACTAGTAGTAATGTTTTTGCATTTTTTAACTCTAGTAAAGCTGCGACACCAGTTTTTCAAGGAAAAGCACCAAAATATGTATTTTTATTTATTGGTGATGGAATGAGTTATCCTCAAATCGCATCAACAGAGATGTATTTAGGAAAACAAGGCAGATTAAATGATCTTGTTAAGGGTGGGGGCATTGAGCAGTTAAACTTCTCTAAATTCCCAGTATCAGGCGCAGCCCAAACATTTGATGCCACCTCTTTTATTCCAGATTCAGCATCAACAGCAACGTCTATTGCATCAGGATATAAGACATTATCAGGTGTTATCAATATGGATATAAGCAAACAAATAGAATACACACCAATTTCAGAATCATTAGCAACTAAAGGATATAAAGTTGGTATTGTGTCAAGTGTGCCAATTAATCATGCAACACCAGCATCTTTTTACTCAAAAGTACCTCACAGAAATGAATATTATAATATAGCATTACAATTAGCAGATAGCGGATTTGATTACTTTGGTGGTGGTGGGTTTTTAAGTCCACAAGGTAACGGACAAACTCATATTTATGAAGTGTTAGAAGAAAAAGGCTATAACTTAGCCCTAGACAAGGCCAGTATCTTAAACTTAAACAATAAATCAGGAAAAGTTGTAGCCATAAATCCTGATATGTCAGTAGATGGTACGTCACTACCATATGAAGTTGACCGTAAACAAGGCGAATTGGCATTAGCTGATTTTGTAAGAAAAGGCATTGATGTATTAGATAACCCTAAGGGATTTTTTATGATGGTAGAAGGTGGTAAAATTGACTGGGCCAACCATGCAAATGATGCAGTAGCTTCAATCCACGATACCATAGCCTTTTCTAATGCAGTAGAAGAAGCCATAAGATTCTATAACAAACATCCAGAAGACACATTAATTATTGTAACGGGAGACCATGAAACAGGTGGTATGTCTATTGGATTTGCAGGAACGGGGTACTCAACATTTTTCGATAAATTAGATAGAGCCAATACATCTGCAAATGATATTTTTAGAAGAGAAGTTTTAAATCCGTACAAAGAAAAGCATACAATGGAAACGGCAAAACTTTCAGATTTGGCATTAGATATTAAATACTCTTTTGGAGTACTTATTCCAAATGATCCAGAAGCTAGATTTTATCCTGAAATGGTATTAAATGCCAATGAGATACAAAGATTAGAAGCAGCATTAAAACAATCAATGACACCAAGTAATCAAAGAAATTATTCCCAACAAGAAAGATTAATGTATGGTGGATATGAGCCATTATCAATAACACTGACACATATTTTAAATAATAAAGCAGGTATTACATTTGGTACTTATGATCATACAGGATTGCCTGTACCAGTATTTGCATTAGGGAAAGGTCAAGAATTATTTACAGGGTTCTATGATAATACAGATATCTATAGAAAGATGGCTGCCATTTTAAATGTAAGATAATAATAAAAATAGTCAAGTTGAGTGGGCCTTTGACTCAACTTGATACTCTTTAAAAAGTAAAATCATAAAGGGGATAACAAAATGAAAGAGTCACAAAATATAAACCGAGTATTTGTAGGGTTATCTATTTTTATAATTATATTGTTGATTCTATTACCTACAGGTTTTCCTACCAACGAGTATCCTAATAGTGATAGAGTAAGAGTGAGAATACTAGAAGTGGATGACTCTCTAGTTTATAGTGCAGGAGGTGTCATACTACAAGGATCACAGCTTTGTAAAGTTAGAATTCTAAATGGAGATTTTAAAGGAACAGAAACCTATGCTAGAAATACCTTTATGGGAAAACTGGATATGGATAAAGTGTTTGAAGAAGGGGATACAGCTTTAGCTGTAATAGATTTTTTGGATAATGAAGTGACATTTGTTACAATTATAGACCACTACCGCTTGCATTTAGAAATCATTCTATTTATTGTATTTGTAGCACTATTAATTTTATTTGCAAGATGGGTAGGGGTAAAAGCCCTAATATCCTTTGTATTAACCATACTAATGATTTGGAAGGTATTAATTCCATCCTTTTTAAAAGGCTATCATCCCATAATAATAGCTATGCTAGTCGTATTTATGTTGACTATTGTAATTATTGCTTTAGTAGCAGGCATCAATAGGAAATCATTAGTAGCAATTTCAGGATCTTTTTTAGGATCTGTATTAACGTGTATACTGGCTATTAGTTTTGGCAATGCTTTTAATATCCACGGTGCAATATTGCCTTTCTCAGAAACTTTATTATATACTGGGTACGCCCATTTGAATTTAACAGATATATTTATAGCGGGTATTTTTTTAGCGTCAGCAGGTGCATTAATGGATTTGGCTATGGATATATCAACGGCAATCTATGAAATGGTTCATAACAATCCTAATATAACAAGAAAACAAGCCATTCAATCAGGATTAGTAATAGGTAGAGCTGTAATTGGTACAATGACTACAACACTATTGTTGGCTTATTCAGGTGGATATGTGGCATTATTAATGGTATTTATGGCCCAAGGAACACCCATGATTAATATATTGAATTTAAGATATGTATCAGCAGAAATCCTCCATACCATTGTTGGTAGTATAGGGTTGGTCACTGTTGCACCTTTTACAGCAGTATTAGCAGGTATCCTATTTACACAACCAGCATTTTTAGAAAAGGTAAAAAGGGAAATGGAAGAAAGAGTGTCTCAAGAAGAAAAAGAAGTTATAAGTCAATTAAGCTAATAAGGCTATTATCTTTAACAACTCCTCTAATCTGTTAAGTATAATAGAATAACAATAGAACCTTTCCTCGCCGAATCTCAATAGTTACCTATTGGGATTTTTTTAATCTTTTGTATCAGGTTTTTCTATCCGTTGCTTTTACAAGAATTAATATATATAATTAGATAAGGTGGTTGAGAGGAGTGAAAAAATGTTTGATATAAAAGAAGAGTTAAAAAAACTTCCTGAAAAACCAGGTATTTATATAATGAAAAATACCAATGATGAAATTATATATATAGGAAAAGCAATCAATCTTAAAAATAGAGTAAGACAATACTTTCAAAGTAGTAGAAATCTAATGGCAAAAATCCAAAAGATGGTAACACATATTAGCTACTTTGAATATATCGTTACAGATTCTGAACTTGAAGCCTTAATCTTAGAGTGCAACCTTATAAAACAACACAGACCCAAATACAATACAATGCTTAAAGATGATAAGCATTATCCTTATATAAAAGTAACAATTAATGAAGCATTTCCAAGAGTGTTATTTACAAGGGATATGAGAAAAGATAAAGCAAAATACTTTGGACCATATACCAATGGTGGTGCAGTAAAAGAAACCATAGATTTAATAGAAAACATATGGAAAATAAGGACATGTAATCGTAATTTACCAAAAGATATTGGCAAACAAAGACCTTGTCTAAACTATCATATAGGCCAATGTTTAGCGCCTTGCCAAGGGTATATCAATATGGAAGAATATCAAAAAATGATTGATGAAATATTGAACTTCCTAGGGGGAAAATTTGATGATGTGGTAAAAGAGTTAGAAAGAAAAATGGCTGAATTCTCAATGAATCTTGAATTTGAAAAAGCAGCAGAGATAAGAGATCAGATTAATAGTGTAAAGAGCATTGCTCAAAAACAACGGGCTATAAATTCTTCTATGGAAGATCAGGATATTATTGCATTTGCTAGAGCATTTGATGAAGCTTTGGTACAAGTATTTTTTGTTAGAAATGGAAAGCTAATAGGCCGGGAACAATTTAGAATGAATGGTGTAGAAGAAATGTCTAGAAGTGAAGTAATGACAACCTTTGTTAAACAATTCTATTCTGGGACACCATTTATACCAAAAGAAATTATCTTACAAGAAGAAGTAGAAGATGAAGGATTAATATCAGAGTGGTTAACGAGAAAAAGAGAACAAAAAGTATATATTAAAACCCCTGTAAAAGGTGAAAAATCAAAGCTAGTAGAATTAGCAGCTAAAAACGCGTCTTTATCATTAGAGCAATTTGGTGAAAAACTAAAAAGAGAAGAACAAAGAACAAAAGGTGCTGTAAAAGAAGTAGAAGAGTGTTTAGGCTTAAACAATATTAATAGAATAGAAGCCTATGATATATCCAACACAGGTGGTTTCCAATCTGTAGGATCTATGATTGTATACGAAGAAGGCAAACCTAAAAGAAGTGACTATAGAAAATTTAAGATCAAATGGGTTAAGGGTCCAAATGATTATGCCAGCCTGGAAGAAGTTCTAACACGAAGATTCAATCATGCCATAAAAGAAGCCCAAGAATTAAATGAAAAAGGTCTTGAAAAAGAATACGGTAAATTTACAAAGCTCCCAGATATCATAATGATGGACGGTGGAAAAGGCCAAGTTGGAATTGCTTTAAAAGTACTATCTAATATAGGTTTGAACATTCCAGTTTGTGGAATGGTTAAGGACGATAACCATAGAACAAGAGCATTGTATTATAATGAACAAGAAATACTGATTGATAAAAGAACAGAAGCTTTTAAATTGGTAGAAAGAATTCAAGATGAAGTCCATAGATTTGCAATAGAATATCATAAAAAATTAAGAAGTAAGACCCAAGTCCAATCCATACTTGACGAGATCAATGGTATTGGTCCATCAAGAAGAAAAGCATTAATAAGCCATTTTAAGTCTGTTGAAAAAATTAGAGAAGCAACCATTGAAGAATTAGAGAATGTTGAAAGTATGAATAAAAAATCAGCAGAGGCCGTTTATAACTTCTTCCATTAGGTATAATTTAAATTAATTGAAGAAACAGGGTTCATATGATAAAATGGTTATATGTGCCTTAAATGGAACTAAGAAACAAAATGGAGGCTAAGTAATATGTATACTGTTGGTTTAACTAAAATTGTAGAAAAGATGAACTTAATTAATTTAACCCGTTGTATCTCTATAGAGGAGACTTTAATAAATCAATCGGATGTGAACAGACCGGCTCTGCAATTGGCAGGATTCTTTGACTATTTTGATTCTGACCGTGTTCAGATCATTGGAAAGGTAGAATACACATACCTTGAAAAAATGTCAGAGCGCTATAGAGCACAAGTAATAGAAACCTTATTTAAAAGTAAAATACCTTGCTTGGTATTTTGTAAAGGACTTGAACCATCAGATGACATTCAACGCTTAGCATTAAGATATAAAATACCTTTGTTACAATCCCATAAAACAACATCGTCATTCATGGCTGAACTCATAAGATATCTTAAAGTTGAGCTAGCACCAAGAATATCAATACACGGCGTATTGGTAGATGTTTATGGAGAAGGCGTTCTTATTACGGGTGAGAGTGGTATTGGTAAAAGTGAAGCGGCCCTAGAATTAATAAAAAGAGGACATCGTCTAGTAGCAGATGATGTTGTTGAAATTAAAAAAGTAAGTGATGATACCCTAATTGGAAGTTGTCCAGATATTATAAGATATCTTATAGAACTTAGGGGGATTGGTATAATAGATTGTAAAACACTATTTGGTGTTGAAAGTGTAAAAGAAACACAAAGCATTAACTTAGTTATAAAATTAGAAGAATGGGACAGAAAAAAAGAATATGATCGTTTTATGATAGAGGATGAATACATTGAATTCTTAGGCAACAAAGTTGTATGTCATTCTATACCTATTCGACCAGGTCGTAACGTTGCTGTAATTGTTGAATCAGCAGCTGTTAACCACAGACAAAAACTAATGGGCTATAATGCGGCAATCGAATTAAATAATCGTATAATGAACAATTTAGAAAAGAAAAAAGAAGCAACACAAAAAGAGTAAATATTTTATGAACTATTTTGAAGTAAAGACATATAATATAACAATACCCTACTATGAAAATAGAAATTTAAAGCTTCCTTGCAAGGCCTTGAAACTTTATTTTCAGCAAAGCTAGTGCCTCTTATACTAGTAAGATGCGTAGGCTGAGTTAAATAAGTTAGCGGAGGATAGTAAATTGAGTAATGAGATGTTATATAATGAATTTATAAATGTTCTAGATAAAGAGGATATATTAATAGAGGAACCTATGTCTAAACATACTTCTTTTAAAATAGGTGGACCAGTAGATTTTTTTCTCCTTCCAAGAACAATAGAACAATTAAAAGAATCCATTGATATATGTAAACAAAATCATATTCCTTATTATATAATGGGAAATGGAAGCAACCTCCTTGTAAAAGACGGTGGCTTTAGAGGTGTTATTATCCAAGTATATAAAAATTTAAGCAACCTTCATATCAATGGAGAAATAGTAGAAGCAGAAGCAGGCATATTACTATCCACTTTATCAAAAAAAGTATGTAAAGTTGAGTTAGCAGGCTTTGAATTTGCCAGTGGGATACCTGGAACATTAGGTGGCGCTGTATGTATGAATGCTGGTGCATATGGTGGAGAAATAAATGATGTTATCCTATCAGCTACAGTGATAGATGATAAAGGAGACATTATTACCATTGAAAAAGATGACTTAGAATTAGGCTATAGAACAAGTATTATTCAAAAGAACAATTTTATTGTTGTGAGTGCAAAACTGAAGCTTAAAAAAGGCAATATGAATGAAATCAATGCCATAATGGATGACTTAACAGATAAAAGAACAACAAAACAACCTTTAGAAATGCCTAGTGCAGGGAGCACTTTTAAAAGACCAGTAGGACATTTTGCAGGAAAACTAATAATGGATGCAGGCTTACGTGGTTATCGTATAGGTGATGCTCAAGTATCAGAAAAACACTGTGGATTTATTGTGAACTTAGGCAATGCTACGGCAAAAAATGTACTTGATTTAATAGAACATATCCAAGAAGAAGTTAAAAGCCAATTTCAAGTGGTATTAGAACCAGAAGTTAGAATCATAGGGACAGATGAATAAATGGCTCTTAGGTTTAGGTTTGAAAGGATGAAAATATGCGTTTTGTTATTGTAACAGGTATGTCTGGTGCAGGAAAAAGTACAGCTTTAAAAATGTTAGAAGATGTAGGTTTTTTCTGTGTTGATAATCTTCCTACCCTTCTTATTAAAAAATTTGCTGAGCTATGTTTTAAAGCAAACTCAGGAATTGATAAAGTAGCATTAGGAATAGATATTCGTAGTGGAAAAGATTTTAATGAGTTATTTGAAGATTTAAAAGAAATCAAAGAAAATGGTTTGAATTATGAAGTGTTATTTCTAGATTCATCAGATGAGATTCTTGTTAAAAGATATAAAGAAACAAGAAGAAAACACCCATTAATGGGTGATGGTCGTATACAAGATGGTATAAGTATGGAAAGAGAAATCTTAAAATACGTAAAAGAAAAATCCAATTATATAATAGACACAAGCAATCTTTTAACTAGAGAATTAAAATCTGAGTTAAACAAAATTTTCATCGAAGACAAAAGTTACAGTAGTTTATATATAACCGTATTATCTTTTGGATTTAAGTATGGGATACCTTCAGATTCTGATTTAGTTTATGATGTTAGATTTATACCTAATCCATATTATATACCAGAATTAAGGCCAAAAACAGGAGAAGACCAAATCATACAAGATTATGTTATGAACTGGGATGTCTCACAAAAATTCTTAGACAAGTTAGACGATATGCTAAGTTTCTTAATACCTAATTATATACAAGAAGGAAAAAATCAACTTGTAATAAGTATCGGTTGTACAGGCGGTAAGCATAGATCCGTAACATTAACCAATGAAATCTTTAAAAGATTATCAAAATACGATTACAGTATTAAGAAATTTCATAGGGATATAGACAAAGATAAAAAATCAAAAGAAATGTAAAAGGAAGTGAAGAGATGTCCTTTTCTACAATGGTAAAAGAAGAAATAGCAAGGCATCTTGGGCATGGAAGGCATTGTGAAATAGCAGAAATAGCAGCGATTATAAATATGTGTGGAAGAGTGAAAGTATTAGCTGAAAATGAAGCATCAATAAAGGTTCAAACTGAAAATGCAGCAGTGGCAAGAAAATACTTTACATTAATTAAGAAAACGTTTAATATTAATACAGAAGTATTAATACGAAGAAATACATACCTTAAAAAGAATAGGGTATATATAATGGTTATTGGTAATCCAACAAAAAGTATGGATGTATTAAAAGCAACAAAGCTAATTTATGAAAAAAATGGGGAATACAAAAGGAACTATGAAGTTAATCCCCTATTGATTCAAAGGACATGTTGTAAAAGAGCTTATATTAGGGGCGCTTTTTTAGGTGGTGGGTCATTAAGTGATCCAGAGAAAACTTATCATCTAGAATTTGTAAATCCTAATAAAAGCCATAGTAGCTCTTTGCAAGAACTCATTAATGGCTTTGAGATGGATGCAAAAATAGTACAAAGAAAAAAATACTATGTTGTTTATTTAAAAGAAGGTACTCAGATAGTAGACTTACTAAATGTTATGGAAGCTCATATAGCATTAATGGATTTAGAAAATGTAAGAATACTAAAAGAAATGAGAAATAACGTAAATAGAATTGTTAATTGCGAGACAGCCAATCTTAATAAAACAGTATCTGCGGCAGTTAGACAGTTAGATGATATAAGATATATTGAGGAAACCATTGGATTAGATAAGTTGCCTCAACCTTTAGAAGAAATAGCAAGAGTAAGATTGGAATACACTTCAGAAAGTTTAAAAGAATTAGGAATGTACTTAGATCCACCTGTTGGTAAATCAGGAGTGAACCACAGGCTTAGAAAAATAAGTGCTATAGCCCAGGAACTAAGGGATGAAAAGGGAGGAGAATTCTATGATTAAGAAAGATTTAAAGGTAAAACTGGCTTCAGGATTTGAAGCAAGACCAGTAGCTTTATTTGTTCAGGTAGCAAGTAAATTTGAATCTAGTATTTATGTAGAAATGGAAGACAAAAAGGTAAATGCAAAAAGCATAATGGGTATGATGAGTTTAGGTGTATTAGAAGGCGAAGAAATAACCGTTGTTGCAGATGGCAGTGACGAAGAAGAAGCAATGAATGAAATCGAAAAATATTTAAGTGCAACAGTATAAACACGGGAAACCGTGTTTTTTATATGCAAAAAAAGCTACTTTCCATATATTATAATAATTTCCATAACTAACCACTATATCTTAGAGAAATTTACAGATACTAGGTAATAAGAAAAAAAATACAGCTTTTACAGAGGTGAGTTATGAGGAAATTATTAATAATTATAACGGTACTATTACTAATGGTAGGATGTTCCAAGGAGCAGGAAACAAGTGTTGACAACCTGATAGAAGTAGAAGCAGATTTAACCATAGGATTTGAATCCTATCCTTCATCATTAGCTCAAAGTTTTTTGTTGAAAAATATATTAGAGAATAAAGGCTATATAGTCTCCTTAAAAAACATCTCAGATCAGAACAAATATGAAGCAATAGAACAAAAGAAGATCGATGTCGCTTTTGGGTGTTGGTTACCGGATATCAATATGTTAGATTTAATACAATATGAAGACTCAGTAGAAACTCTAGGAATCAACTATGCATCTAGTGAAATAAGATTGTACGCCCCATTTTATTCACATATATCTGATGTGACGGAATTAAATTTTTATAGAAAGAATCTTGATAGGACTATATATGTATTAGAAAGCAATAATGATTACCTTTATAATATGATTGATACATGGTTAGAAACAAAGGAAATAGACTATACCTTACAGACTCTAACAGTAAATGAATTAGATCAAAAAATAAAAGAATACGCAGAAGAAAACAAATGGTTTGTATTTGCAGGTTGGTCCCCACACTATTTATTAGGGAAATACAATCTAAGACCATTAACAGGAAAAACATTTATATTCCCTCAGCAAAACCATACAATTATAAATAAAAATTATGATAATGAAGAAATAAGAAGGGTTATAAAAGATTTTTATCTAGAGCCTTGGGAAATGAATGAATTGTTATTAATTCTTACAGAAAATGAAGTAAGAAAGTACAATAAGGAAATAGAAAATTGGATAAGAAGAAGTCCTAACTTGCAGAATCGAATAAGATAGAAAATTTGGAAAAGCAGTATTTTAAGTTTCTTTGAATACTGCTTTTTTTTAGGTATGGGTATCAACTTAAGAGAGTGCAATAAATAATTGTCCTGTTTAAAAGGTATTTAGGAAAAATAAAAATCACCATACTTAAGTTTTTTACACACCGATTAATTATTAATGTATACATAAAAAATAAAAGACAAACAGTCATATTTAACAATGATTGTTTGTTTTTTTGTGTTGAAGTATTCAACATAGAAAATTATGTCGAAAGATGTTGACATCATAAAAAATCTATTATATCATATACGAATGTTAGGATACAAAACATATTAAACATATAAGTAAAATATGGAATAAGATGGAAGCGCATTATAAGCGCTTTAACGAAATAAATGATCGAAGCAGTAAAGGAGAGAAGACAGTTGATAGAGCTTAGAAATCTTCATAAAGTTTATAATACTCGTGGAAAAGCAGTTCAAGCCTTAAATAATGTCAACATTAGGATTAACAAAGGTGAAATATTTGGTGTTATAGGACTAAGTGGGGCAGGCAAATCCTCTCTTATAAGATGTATCAATATGTTAGAAACGCCAAATTCAGGTGAAGTGATTGTTGAAGGTACAGACTTAACAAAGCTTAAACCTAAGGCCTTGCGTACCTACAGAAAAAAAATAGGAATGATCTTTCAGCAATTTAACTTATTAATGAATTCAACAGTCTATGATAACATTGCTTTTCCATTAAAAATCGCAAAGGTTTCAAAGAGTGAGATAGATAGAAGAGTGAATGAATTATTAGAGTTGGTAGAATTAAAAGATAAGAAAGATTCTTACCCATCCCAGCTATCAGGTGGTCAAAAACAAAGAGTAGGTATTGCAAGAGCTCTAGCTAATAATCCAGATATAATATTATCAGATGAAGCAACATCTGCCCTTGATCCAACAACAACAGAATCTATTTTAAATTTATTAAAAAACATTAATAAGGAACTAGGTATTACAGTGGTATTAATCACTCACGAAATGTCTGTTATTAAAAAGATTTGTGATAGAGTGGCTGTAATGGAAAATGGAGAAGTAGTTGAAGAAGGCAGTGTAATTCAAGTATTTGCAAAGCCAAAAACTCAAGTAGCAAAAAAATTCTTAAAAGATACAATTACTGAATTGCCTAAAGGATTTATAGCAGGGATTTCTAGTAATGAAAAAATACTTAGACTATTTTTTATAGGGGATAGTGCAACAGAGCCTATTATATCTAATATGATTAAACAATTTGATATAGACATTACCATACTTGCAGGCAACATTGAGCGAATTCAAGATTCAGCAGTAGGTAACTTGTTAATAAAAATAAAAGGCAGCAAAGAGAGTATTGCATCAGCCATGGGTTATCTTGAAAAAAATAAATTAGGAATCGAGGTGACCAAATAATGAGTGGATTTATTAATTATATAGTAAAAATGTTACAACTTCTGTATCCATCTTTACTAGAAACCTTGTATATGGTATTTTTCTCAACCATTTTATCATTAATAATGGGATTGGTTTTAGGAATCATTCTTGTTGTTACTGAAAAAGGACATATTTGGGAAAAAGCGAGACTTAATAAAGTATTAAATAGAATAGTAAACATAACAAGATCCATTCCATTTATTATATTGATGATAGCAATTTTTCCTATATCAAGGTTGATTGTTGGAACAATTATAGGATCAACCGCGACGATAGTACCCTTATCAATTGCAGCTGCACCTTTTGTGGCAAGAGTTATTGAATCTTCGTTAAAAGAAGTAAATTGGGGCGTTATAGAAGCAGCATTATCTGTAGGAGCAACAACGCCTCAAATCATTTTTAAAGTAATGATGCCAGAAGCTTTACCATCTTTAATACTTGGTTTGACCATTACCATCATAAATATAGTAGGGTATTCTGCAATGGCAGGAGCTATTGGAGGTGGAGGCATTGGTGACTTGGCCATTAGATTTGGTTTTCATAGACATCAAATCGATGTCCTTTACGCTTCTATTATTGTACTGATTATCTTAGTAGAGATCATTCAGTATATTGGATATTTTTTCGCGAGGAAAGCAAATAAAAGATAAACTTTTTAGTAATTTATGTGACATAGTCACTTTTTATAAAAAAACAATATAAAGGAGTAGATATATATGAAAAAAAGAATTTTATCATTATTATTAGTAGCTATGATTGTTGTCCTTGCAGGTTGTTCAACAAATAATACAGAAACTAGCAATCAACAAGTCAACAAAAAGTTAGTGGTAGGAGCAACACCAGTACCACATGCAGAGATATTAGAATTTGTTAAACCAATCTTAGAAGAGCAAGGTATAGAATTAGTAATTAGAGAATTTACAGATTATGTTACACCAAATATGGCATTAAATGAAAAACAATTAGATGCAAACTTTTTTCAACATGTACCTTATATGAATAACTTTGCAGAAAACAACAATGTAGAATTGGTATCTGTAGCAACAGTCCATGTAGAACCTATGGGATTGTATTCTGTAAAAATTGATGCCTTTGAAGATTTAAGAGATGGGGCTATCATTGCAGTGCCTAACGATGCAACAAATGAGGGAAGAGCATTACTTCTTCTTCAAGCCTACGGCTTAATTAAATTAGCTGACGAAACAGGTCTTGTACAAACGCCTAGAGATATTGTAGAGAATCCTAAAAACTTAGTATTTAGAGAATTAGAAGCAGCAGTACTACCAAGAGTATTAGTAGATGTTGATGCAGCAGTTATAAACACTAACTTTGCTCTTGAGGCAGACTTTAATCCAACAGATGATGCTTTAATTATGGAAGATAAAGATTCTCCATATGCCAACATCTTAACAGTTCGTCCAGACAACAAAGAGGATGAATTGATTCAAGCATTAATAAACGTATTGAATTCTGACGAAGTAAGAGCATTTATTCTTGAGAGATATGAAGGTGCAATTGTACCAGCATTTTAGGAAATAAAAGTAAATACTAAGATTAGCCATATAAAATGCTGATCTTAGTATTTTTAGTTTAAAGAAAATAACGTTTAAACATAATAATACAATATAGAAAAAATATAAAAACTTTTTGTAGGCCTATTGACAAGTGGTAAAAATTATTATAATATTACATCAGTGCTGTAACAGATTAAACATATAAGAATAGTATGTATTGAGGTTGGAAATAAAACATAAGCCTTATATGTTGAAAGTAATTTTTTTTACCCTATAACCTAGTAAACATATATGAAATACATAATTCAATGGGAGGTATTTAAAATGAGTCAAGTAAATGAAAAGAAATCAAATGGGAGATTTAGCTCTTTAATATTAAAAGAAGATTGGTGGGCAGTTTGGTTAGGCATTATCCTTATGGTAGCAACTCTTGTTGGATGGTTAACTAAACCAGTGTTACCAGGAAGATGGGGACGCGAAGGTTCTTTTGATATCGTAAAGTCAATTAACTTTGAAAATTTACCAGGAATACTATGGACAGGAATTGTATCTTGGGCAGTGTTTTCATTAGCAGTATATTTCTTTAAAAGAAGTAATTTTAAAAAGTTTGTAGTAAGCTTTCCTATAATATTTGTTTTAGCAATTGTAGCCTTTTTAATAGGTAATTATAATCCTTGGAGACATTATGGATTTAACAATGTTATTTGGGCATTAGTGATTGGTTTAATCATTAGTAATACAATTAAAACACCTGAATTCTTAAAAGGTGCCATGTACACAGAATTATTTATAAAAACAGGTTTAGTACTTTTAGGTGCTTCCATTTTATTTGATAGAGTATTAGAACTAGGCGCTTTAGGATTAGGGGTTGCTTGGATCGTAACACCATTAGTAATTGTAATAATGTACTGGTTCTCACAAAGAGTTTTAAAAATGAAAGATGGACGTAGTTTAGCCATAACATTAGTATCTGCATTATCCGTATGTGGGGTATCAGCAGCAATCGCAACTGGTTCAGCAGCAAAAGCAAAAAAAGAAGAAATCAGTTTAGCCATATCAATCAGTTTGATCTTTACAATTTTAATGATGATCTTTATGCCGGTTCTTATAAGAGTAATGGGACTTTCTCCAGCAGTTGGAGGGGCTTGGATTGGTGGTACTGTAGATGCAACAGGTGCCGTTGTTGCAGCAAGTACTATGTTAGGTGAAGAAGCAATGCAAGTAGCAGCTATAATTAAAATGGTTCAAAATGTATTAATTGGTATCGTTGCTTTTGCAGTAGCTGCATTCTTTACAACAGTTTATGAAAAAGACGCTGAGGGTAAAAGAACTGTAAGTGTTAAAGAGATTTGGATTAGAATGCCTAAGTTTATACTTGGATTCATTGGTGCATCATTAGTATTTTCTTTTATCATACCAGGAGATTCAGTATCAGCAAGTTTATCCGTGTTAAATGATTATAGAGAGTTTTTCTTTACACTAGCATTTATAAGCATTGGGTTAGAGTCTAACTTTAAAGATATGGCTAAGTTAGTAAAAGGTGGAAACCCACTTAAATTATATTTAGTAGGTCAAACCCTTAATATTGTATTAACATTAATAGCAGCTATCGTATTTTTTGGTGGAAGGTTCTTTACACTACCTTTCTAGAAAGAGTGGTATAAATGAAAAAACTAAAATTAAACATAAAAAGAATATTGATCGGATTGGTTCTTGTTAGCGTAGTTTATATTGTTGCTGCAGATTTAGATAATTCTCAAACAAAAAGAAGTGGCGCAGGAGATATTTGGTGGGCAGGTGTGCCAGAAATCCACGAAATCTACGACAACTTAAATAGCAAATAGAGGTGAGGATAGTTTTCCTTCTTATATGTAAAACTAAATGGTATATATGAGTCCGTTTTATTGACATTTTGGGCTAATCATGGTACTTTTTAATAAGATGAAAAGATAAAACATATAAGAATACTATGTTATAATAGGAGGAATTATTTATGCAAATCAAAATCAATGGTGAAGTGAAAGAATTAGAGAAAGCAT
Organism: Natranaerovirga pectinivora; assembly: GCF_004342165.1. NCBI lineage: Bacteria > Bacillati > Bacillota > Clostridia > Lachnospirales > Natranaerovirgaceae > Natranaerovirga > Natranaerovirga pectinivora. The sequence continues at coordinate 36,407 of NZ_SMAL01000006.1, forward strand.
TAAACGTAACAGAGCTTTTACAAACTCAAGATGTAAAAATGCCAGAAATGGTTTCAGTAGAACTTAATGGTGAAATAATAGATAGAGATGATTTTGATACAACAGTAGTAAAAGAAAATGATGAGGTGGAATTCCTATACTTTATGGGAGGTGGCGCATTTGGAATTTAATGAAGAACGCATTGAAAGGTATTCAAGACATATTATCTTATCAGAAGTAGGTGTTGAAGGCCAAGAGAAGTTATTAAATGCTAAAGTACTTGTAATCGGTACAGGTGGTTTAGGTGCGCCAGCAGCAATGTACCTTGCAGCAGCAGGTGTTGGAACCATTGGATTAGTTGATGGTGATGTGGTTGATTTATCGAACTTACAAAGACAAATTATCCATGGTACAAAAGATGTGAATAAAGATAAAGTGCAATCTGGAAAAGAAACAATTAATGAAATGAATCCAGATGTTAATGTGATTACTTATAATACTTTTGTTGATTCTTCAAATATATTAGATATTATCAAAGATCAAGACTATGATTTTATCATAGATGGTACGGATAATTTTAGTGCGAAATTTTTAATAAACGATGCCTGTGTTTTGGCTAAAAAGCCATATTCTCACGCAGGAATCATACGTTTTCAAGGTCAATTAACAACTTATCTTCCAGAAAACAATACACCATGTTACAGATGTATTTTCAAACAGCCACCTCCAGAAGGTGTTGTGCCTACCTGTAGAGAAGCTGGTGTTCTAGGTGTAATGGGTGGCGTAGTTGGGACATTACAAGCGACGGAAGCGGTTAAATACATCCTTGGATTAGGGGATTTATTAGCAGGATACCTTCTTACATACGATGCCCTTAAAATGGAATTTAGAAAAATTAAAATCAAGCATAATGGTAAATGTGGCGTATGTGGAGACAATCCAACAATTGATACATTAATTGATTACTCAGGACCTATTTGTGATTTAAAAAGCGGCAAATTGGAAGGGTGATGCAAATGGTTGTAAAAATATCAAGAGAAAATGTTGATAAAATTATAGAACAAGGTAAAAAAGAATTTCCAATAGAATGTTGTGGGTTAATTGGTGGCATAAAAGAGGAAGATAGATTTATCATAAAAGAAATTCATTCTTTATACAATACGGATCAAAGTAGCGAACATTTTTCTATGGATCCAAAAGAACAATTTCAAGTGATTAAAGCTTTAAGAAAAAACAACCTTGAACTTTTAGGAAATTATCATTCTCATCCTTATACACCGTCAAGACCATCAGATGAAGATAAAAAGCTAGCATATGACTCTGCTATGATATATGGAATTCTTTCCTTAGCAGCAGATGAGCCAGTACTTAACTTTTTTATGATATACGATCAAGATGAAGTTAAAAAACTAGAATTAGAAATAGATTAGTTACTATAGATAAATAAACCACGAATTTCACTATATAAAAGCAAAAAACTCACAATAGTATTTGAAGGGTTTTTAATGGGTACCTATGAAGGAATCAATGCTTATTATATAGTGAAAAATTGTATAAAGGTTTATAAAGGCATTATGTTTAGATAAGGAGAGCAATCATGATAAAAATACCAGAAAGAGTTATAAACGAAATTAAAGAATACCCTGTAAAATTAAAAGAGTTTAAAGCAGGGATTATAGAGCCAGATAGATTTAAACCTTATAGAGTATCTATGGGGATTTATGAGCAAAGAGATAATAATACCTTTATGATTAGAACAAGAATACCATCAGGGGTTATTACTTTAGAACAGTTTAAAAAGATAACTGAATTAGCAGATATACACAGTCATGGCCATGTCCATCTTACAACAAGACAGGATGTTCAATTCCATAAAGTGTCATTAGAAGGCACAGAAGCTATTATGATGGGATTATTAGATGTGGGTATCATGACTAGAGGAACAGGTGGAAATACAGCAAGAAATGTTGTTGCTTCAGCATTATCAGGTGTTTCAAAAGAAGAACCATTTGACGTTACTTTAGATGCGTTGGCTACAACAGAATTCCTTTTAACGGAACCTAGTGCTTTTAATTTACCAAGAAAATATAAAATTGGATTTTCTATTTCTAAGGCAGACGATGCCAATGCAACAGTATCTGATTTAGGTTTTATTGCAAAAGAAAAAGATGGCCAATTAGGATATGAATTGTATGGTGCAGGTGGATTAGGTGGAAGATCTACAACAGCATTAAAGTTAGATGAGTTTATTCCAAGGAGTGAAATTCTGTACCATGTACTAGCAATGAAAAATATCTTCGAAAAAGAAGGCGATAGAACCAATAAGCATAGTGCAAGAATTCGTTTTATTGTGTATAGATTAGGTGAAGAAGAATTTAGAAGAAGATACAATGAAGAATTGGAAATTGTAAAAAAAGAGTATAAATTGGACTTAGACTTACCATTAGAAGTATCTAGTGCTGCACCAAACAACAATGCAGCTTCTAAAAGTAATAATATCGTGGCACAAAGACAAGAAGGATTATACGCATTATACATCCACCCACAAAATGGAAATATAACTGTTAAAAATATAAATAAAATATTAGATTTCTTAAGTAACCTTGCTTACGAAACTACTATCAGATTAACAAATACACAAGGTTTATATGTGAGAGATTTAAAAGAAGAAGATGTTAGCAAACTTGATGAAATAACAAAAGAGTTCTCATCACCATTTGTTTTAGATCATTCTGTAGCTTGTGCAGGTGCTGCCACTTGTAAATTAGGCTTATGCTTATCACAAAATTTATTAGACGCTATTGTTGAAAAATTTGAAACAGTTGAGGAGAGCATCAAATCTTTATTGCCTCAAATTTTTATCTCAGGATGTCCAAACTCTTGTGGACAACATCAAAAAGGTAAAATTGGTTTAGCAGGAAAAGCAAAAAGAACAGAAAAAGGCTTAGTGCCTCACTATACTTTATTCTTAAATGGAAACTTTGGAGAGAATGCAGAGTTAGGTAAAGCTTCTGGAGATATTCCAACTAAAAAAATACCAGACTTTTTATATGAAATTGGAGTATTAAAAAGTCAAAGCAATATAGAAAGTTTTTCAGAGTTTTTAAATGCTAAAGCAGATGAAATCAATAATTTAGTTCAAAAATTTAGCGAGATTGATGTAGACAATGAAGACTTATATTACGATTATGGTTCAGATGAGAAATTCTCATTAAAAGGTAGAGGACCAGGAGAATGTAGTGCTGGGGTTCTAGACGTTATTCAATTAGATCTAAACAATGCAGATGCAGCATTAGCTGATTATGATAAATCAAAAGTATCGAGTAAATTATACGATGCATCTGTATCAGCAGCAAGAGCTTTACTTGTATTAAATGGTGTGGATTCATCAAAAGAAAGAGTGATTTTTAAAGAGTTTGATACACATTTTATTGATACTGGTTTGATTAAAAAAGAGATTAAAGAATTAATTAATGATTTAATTGACTTCAAATTAGGGGATATTGATAGCCTTCATGAGCAATATGAAGATGTAAAATACCTTGCTACAAGAGTTAGAAAAATGTTTGAATCATTAAGCCCACAATTAAATATTACTTTAGAAAAAGAATGGCATCCAGAAATAACAGAAGTTGAAGAAACGTCAAGTGAATCAAAAGAAAATACTTCTCTTAATATTGTTGATTTTAAAGGTGTAAAATGCCCTATAAACTTTGTAAAAGTAAAAATAGAGTTATCTAAAATACCAAGTGGTGAAACCATTGGATTTTATTTAGATGATGGAGAGCCAATTAAGAATGTACCAAGAAGTGTTGAAGGTGAAGGCCATGAAATCATAGAGATTAATGAAAACTTTGAGGGTTATAATCTGTTAGTAGTTAAGAAAAAATAGAGGTGACGTAATGATATATGATAATATCTCCCAATTAATTGGAAGTACACCAGTTGTAAAATTAAATAAATTGGCCAGTGAAAATATAGCAGAGGTTTATGTAAAGTTAGAAATGTTTAATCCTGGTGGTTCTGTCAAAGACAGAATCGCCTTCAATATGATAGAACAGGCAGAAAAAGATGGGTTTATAAAACCAGGAGATACCATTGTTGAACCAACTAGTGGGAATACAGGGATCGGGTTAGCTATGGTTGCCACAGTAAAAGGCTATAATTTAGTATTGGTTATGCCAGAGTCTATGTCTACTGAAAGAAGAAAGTTACTTAAAGCTTATGGCGCAGAATTAGTTCTAACAAAAGCTCATCTAGGGATGAAAGGTTCTATTGATAAAGCAGTAGAATTAGCTGAAGAAAATGGTTACTATATGCTACAGCAGTTTGAGAATGCTGCTAATCCAGCCATTCATAGAGTAACAACAGCACAGGAGATTATTAGCGATTTTGGTAATGATTTGGATGCTTTTGTTGCTGGTGTTGGAACTGGTGGAACCATAACTGGTGTTGGTGAAATTTTAAAAGAAAATATTAAAGGCATACAGGTCGTTGCTGTAGAGCCTTGGGATTCAGCAGTTTTATCTAATGAAGAGCCTGGACCACATATGATTCAAGGGATTGGAGCTGGGTTTGTTCCTAAAATCCTTAATGTGAAGGTTTTTGATAGGATTGTTAAGGTGTCTAATGAAGATGCGTTAGAGACTGCTAAGGCCTTAGGGAAACAGGAAGGAATTTTTGTAGGGATATCTTCTGGAGCAGCTGTTTATGCGGCTATTGAAGTGGCTAAGGAACTTGGTAAGGGTAAGAAGGTTTTAGCTATTGCACCTGATGGTGGAGAGAGGTATTTGTCTACCCTTCTTGTTTAGAATTTTACTGGCTTTTAGATAATATAAAGAGACTTTATTTTGAGTAGATTAGTATGTTCAAATTTGTAGTCCATAATTTTTCATCATACCAAAAGCTTCGACAGTGACGGGGTCACTTGAAAAAAGAAAATTCATTTCCTTGCAAGCAAAACTAATTTTCTTTTTTCAAATCCACAAACGTCCTGTTTGTAAGGGGTTTGCTACGCCATCCTTGGCTCCGCAACTTCGCTTATGGTATGATAAAAAATTATTCTTTGCAGTTTAATGCGGTAATTGGATAAACCTAAAACCAACCGTAAAACCAATAACATAAAAAGTCGAATACCGAAACAAATTAGGCTTTTAACACGACAGAACGAAGTGACTGACACCAGGTTTGTTTAAGGCATATATACTAAATTTGGCGTCGACTGGCTGAAAGGAAAAGCAGCCAAGTTTAGTATATATGTTTTAAACAAACCCCCGTAAGAACCAAGTAAAGTAACATTTAGTAGAAAGAGGTGGTTATATGCGTTTTCAAACGAATTTAATTCATGGTAATAGAGCAGATGATAGAGAGACTGGGGCTACTAATGTGCCTATTTATTTGTCTAATTCATATGCACATAAGACGGCTAAGGAGTTGGCGGATATTTTTTCTGGTAGGGATATGGGGTATGTTTATACTCGTATTTCTAATCCTAGTGTAGATGCTTTTGAGAAAAGAATGTTGGCTGTGGAAGGTGGTATAGCGGCCATTGCTACCGCTTCTGGTATGTCAGCGATTTACTTAGCCCTTATGAATATTCTTTTGCCAGGGGATGAAATTATTGCAGCTTCAGGTGTTTTTGGTGGTACTTACAATTTGCTTAAGAATTTGCAACAGCAAAATATTAAAGTGAAGTTTTTAGATGAGTTAAATGACAAGACTTTAACAAGTGAGATTACAGAAAAGACAAAAGTTGTTTTTGCTGAGACTATAGGTAATCCTAAGTTAGATGTTTTGGATATTGAAACAGTGTCTAGAGTCTGTAGTGAGAAGGAAGTTGTTTTTATTGTAGATTCTACAGTGACCACACCTTATCTGATTAAGCCTATTGAGTTAGGTGCGGATATTGTTATACATTCAACCTCTAAGTACATTAACGGAACATCTAATGCCATTGGTGGTATTATTGTTGATGGTGGTAGCGTTAAATACATGAATAGCAAGTATACAAATTTTGAAATGTATGCTAAGAGATTTAGAAAGTTTGCTTTTACAGCTAAGTTAAGAAATGAATTAGGAAAAGATTTAGGAACAAGTATGGCACCTATGAATGCTAATTTGAATCTTACAGGGATAGAAACATTAAAGCTAAGAATGAGAGAGCACTGTAAGAATGCCCTTCAGTTGGCGGAATATTTATCAGCGAGTCCAAAGGTAACAGAGGTCAATTACCCAGGTCTTAAAGAGAGTCCTTATTATACATTAGCAAGTAAATATTATGGCAATGAGTGTGGGGGTATTTTAACAGTTCGCTTTGGATCTAAAGAAAAAGCTTATAGTTTTATAGATCAACTTAATATTATGAGTAACTTGGCTAATATTGGGGATACCAAGAGTTTGATTATACATCCAGCATCTACTATTTGTGCTCAAAATACAACGGAAGAAAAAGAGCAAATGGGTGTTTATGAAGATCTAGTTAGAATATCTGTTGGTATAGAAGATATAGAAGATATCATAGAAGATGTACAGCAAGCATTAGATAAGATTTAGGAGGGATCGTTATGAAGTCAATTTATATACCTAACAATACCCCTCAAGACAAAATCATCGATAAAATTGAAAATGAGATTATAAAAAAATATCATAAATTTGTTATTTTAGAGTTTGAAGATCAAAAGGACCATAATATTTGTAGGTGTATGATCGAAGGAATAAAGTCCTTCTATGATGTTTTCTTAATATTAAAAACAAGAATTCCCCAAGATACAAAAAAAGTAGAAGAGTATTTTTCCTATGGTATACATGGTATTTATTTTAGTGAGACTAAAAGAGTTTATTCAAAAGATGAATTAGATAAGATGGTTTATGCTACAAAGATTTTTCCAAATGGGCTGGTTTTATGTGAAGCAAATAGTGATAAAGAAACTTTAGACTTACTGCTAAAGAATAAAATCATCCCATTTTTACAAGATAAAAGTTCAGAATCTATTGAATACATACTTAAGAATAAAGATTTTAAAAAATTATTATCTAAAGAATTATTAAAATATATACCTGTTTATCAAGAAGAAATAGTTTATAATCTTGCAGATAAAATTAAGATGAAGATGATTTTAGAGGGGATTAATTTAAGGCAAAAGTTAATGGTTAAACAAGTTGAAGAGTCTTTTAATTCTAGTGGTCTGTAAAGGGGTTGAAATATGAAATCGGTTTATATTGATAAAAGGCCTCTTTGGGTTTTACTGTTTTTAGAATATAAAAATGCATTAATGCTGTTAACTTCATTTATTATGTTTTTTGTGTTTATATCATCGGATAGAATACCTGAAGGATTATCTATAGAAGGCTATAAAACAATGGTTATTTTTATATTGGCTATATTTTTATGGGTTACTAATATTATACCCTTGGCCATTACCAGTTTAGGCGTTATGGGATTACTAGCCACCTATAATGTTTTAGAAGGTGGTAGAATATATTCTTTTTTTGGTAATGAAGCATTGTTTTTTATAATAGGGGCATTCATAATATCAGCAGGGATATCAACGTCAGGGTTAAACATTAGAATATCCTATTTTGTGCTTTCTAAGTTTGGTCATAGCCCTAGTAAGTTAGTGCTAACAATATTTTTCTTAGGGGCAGGGTTAGCTCACTTTATGCCTGCACATGCCGTTGCAGCATTGTTATTTCCTATACTTGTTGCAGTAGCAGATAAATTAAAATTAGAACCAGGTTCTATTTTAGGAAGATATATGTTTTTTGCATTGGCTTGGGGAAGTATTATTGGCGGTGTTGTTACACTTTTAGGTGGTGCTAGAAATGCATTGGCAATAGGGATTCTTAATGAGGCAACAGGGCTTAATATTAGTTTTATGGATTGGTTTATTACAACAGCGCCACCTGTTTATGGCATAATGGCTGTTGTGACTATATATCTAAAGTATAAAGTAAAGTTATCTCAAAAAGATACCCATTTAATTCAAGAGTTATTAAGTGAAGATACCAGTCGACTAGGAAAAATAAAGTTTAATGAGATTAAAGCCTTTGTCATACTGATTTTAACCATTTATATGTGGGTTTTTCAAAGCAATCGGTTTGGTATTGCTAATATTGCCTTAATCAGTGCAGCCCTTTTCTTTGTACTAAATGTTATGGGCTGGGAAGATGCAAAAGATCAGATAAACTGGGGTGCCATATTTATGTATGGTGGTGCTATTGCTTTAGGTAGGGCATTGGTGGATACTGGTTTGCTTACCTATTTATCAGAAGAATATTTGTTGACAATGAACATTACATTGGCAGGGTTTATTATTGTAACCTTTGTCATCAGTTTGTTTTTAACAGAGGGCATTTCTAATGCAGCAGTTGTCGTAATGCTTTTGCCAGTTATACTAGAAATGGCATTAAGATTAGGGTTTGATCCAAAGTTGGCTGTGTATATTGTTGCAATACCAGCAGGTCTCGCATTTATGATGCCAATGGGTTCACCGCCCAATGCCATAGCATATTCATCAGGGTTTATAAAACCTAATGACTCTATGAAAACTGGATTTGTATTAAATATGATTTCCATAGGGATTTTCTTGCTTTTTGCATTGTTCTATTGGCCTTTATTAGGATTATATTAGGAGGGATAATATTGGATAATAAGTCTACGAATATTGTTTGGCATAAGACAAATATTACAAAACAAGATAGAGAAAAATTACTTGGTCAAAAAGGTGTTCTTTTATGGTTTACTGGATTGTCAGGTTCTGGAAAATCTACTATTGCGACTGCATTAGAACAGAAGCTTTGGGAGTTAGGCAAACTGACTTATTTGCTAGATGGTGATAATGTAAGACATGGTCTTAATGGTGATTTAGGTTTTAGTGAAGAGGATAGGAAAGAGAATATCAGAAGAATTAAAGAGGTTGCTAAGTTATTTGTTGATGCTGGTGTGATTACCATTGCTTCTTTTATTGCCCCTTTTAGAGAAGATAGGGATAGTATTAGAAGAGAATTAGGAGATCGTTTTGTAGAGGTTTTTGTGAATTGTCCTATTGAAGTTTGTGCGTCTCGTGATCCTAAGGGGTTGTATGAGAAGGTTAAGAATGGGGAGATTAGGAATTTTACTGGGGTGGATTCCCCTTATGAAGTGCCACTTGACTGTGAGGTTGAGATTAAGTCTGATGAGGTTTCTGTTGAAGAGGCTGTAGATAGTTTGTTAAGAATCATTAGCAATCTTTAGGGACGGTTCTTCATAATTTACTCCTAAATTCAAGACTTTGGTAGATTTATTGTCTTGGACTTTGGTTGATGTCCAACATAATCTTGATTATATAAACGCTTAAAAACCCACAAACATCCTTGTTTGTAAGGGTTTTGCTTCGCCATCCTTGGCTCCGCTATTGCGCTGTTTATATAATAAAGATTCTGTTTCTTGGCAGATTTGAAGTTTTTAAAAAGCAAGAACAAGATATTTATTATTAGGGACGGTTCTTAATAAATTTTATGTAGTACTTTATATTTTTTTAGATAAAAACCTAGTTTTCCGATATGTTTATAAAAGTGTAATTATAATTTGTGAGGTGATTTTTTTGGAAAGGGTTCGATTGGATACGGATGTCCTTGTTATTGGTGGTGGTACTGCTGGGTGTTTTTGTGCTTTGACTGTTGCTGAACATTCTTCTTTTGAGGTTTTGATTGCTGAGAAGGCTTTTGTTAAGCGCAGCGGTTGTTTGGCAGCTGGGGTGAATGCTATTAATGCTTATATTGGTAAGGGAGAGACAGAGGCGTCTTTTGTTGATTATGTTAAGAAGGATTCTGAAGGGATTGTTAGAGAGGATTTGGTTTTTTCTATTGCTAAAGGTTTGAATCGTGTGACTAGAAAGATCGAGAGTCTTGGTTTGACCATTTTAAAAGATGAGAAGGGTGAGTATGTTGGTAGAGGTAAAAGGAGTATTAAGATTAATGGTGAGAATATAAAGCCGATCCTTGCTGAGGCTGTTACAAGTAAAGAGCGTATTTCTATTTTAGAAAGGGTTCAAATCGTTGATTATATTCTTGCTAATGATGAAGTCATAGGGGCTATTGGTTTTTCTTTGGCTGATAATAAATTGTATGAGATTTTTGCTAAGGCTGTAGTTTGTGCTACTGGCGGAGCTGCTGGGATTTACAAACCTAATAATCCACAGTTTTCAAGACATAAGATGTGGTATAGTCCTTTTAATACAGGTGCGGGTTATGGTATGGGTATTAGGGCAGGAGCAGAGATGACAGGTTTTGAGATGCGTTTTATTGCTCTAAGGTGTAAGGACACCATTGCACCAACTGGGACTATTGCTCAAGGTGTTAAAGCAGAGCAAGTAAATAGCAAAGGCGAAGCATATGTGAGCAAATACGGTAAAGCAACTACTTATATGAGATTGTATGCAACAGTTAGAGAGAATATGGAAGGTAGAGGGCCTTGTTATCTTAAAACAGTTGGTGTAACGGAAGATCAAGAAAAAGAATTGTTTAAAGCTTATCTTAATATGGCGCCGGCACAGGCCTTGAAGTGGGCAGAGAATCATACTGGCCCAAGTAGTGAAAATGTTGAGATTGAAGGGACGGAGCCTTATATCGTTGGTGGCCATACTGCTAGTGGTTATTGGATTGATAATAACAGGAAAACAACTCTTAAAGGGTTATATGCTGCTGGTGATGTGGCTGGTGGAAGTCCTAAGAAATATGTAACGGGTTGTTTTGTTGAAGGGGAAATTGCTGCCCAATCTATCATTAGGGAGATTCAGAATAAAGAGATAAGTGATATTCACCTTGATGAAAAAGATGTGGCATACATCCATAAATTTTATTCAAATAAAGAAGGAAGTTATACATATGAAGAGATCGAAGAGGCCATGCAAAAAGTAATGGATGAGTATGCTGGTGGCATTTCTCAAGGGTATGGATATAGCAGTGATAAGTTAAAGATTGCATCCAAAAGAATTGATGAGTTAATTGAATTGAGTGATTCATTAAGTGCTAACGATTCTAATGACCTTGGTAAGATTTGGGATGTCATTGATCGATTGTTTGTTGCTAAAGTTTTAATTCAGCATTTAGAGGCCCGTAAGGAAACAAGATGGCGATGTTATCAAGAGAATAAAGATTATCCTGATAAAGATGACAATCATTTTTTAAAGTATGTAAATTCCATCTATAAAGAGGGAAAGGTAAATGTTTTTTATAGAGAGCTTATTGGAAGGGATGATATTTATGAGCATAAGTATTAACAAAGATAAATGTGTTTCTTGTGGTAGGTGTTTTAGCGTTTGTCCTGGTAATTTGATAAGTGGCGATAGGGATGGTAAGGCGGATATTAAGTGTCCTCGGGATTGTTGGGGGTGTACTGGGTGTATTAAGGAATGTCCTACGGGGGCTATTGAGTTTTATTTGGGGTTGGATATTGGTGGTAATGGGGGGCATTTGGAAGTTTGTGATTATAAGGAGTTTCTTCAGTGGAAGTTGGTTGATCGTTGTGGGGAGGTGAAGGTTGTTAGGACTTATAAGGAGGATGCTAATCGGTATTAAGTGGTTGTTTTATTCGTAGGATGGGTCCGTGTGTGAGTGGCTTATGCCAATAAAGTTCCGTTAATTATTTTTAGAAAAACTAAGTTCGTTGCAGTAGTTATTTCTGAACCTTAAAAACTCCCTTCGGTCAGACATTTAAGGTTCTTAACGAAATAGCTACCTTCACTCACTAAGGGTTTCTATAAAAATAATTAAGAGTCACTTTATTCACATAAGCCACTCACATACTGTGATCGTGGTATCAACAGGCTGAAATTGTGGGTTTTTAGGGGAAGTTTTAATCGCTTTGCTCTAAAACACTAGGGTTATCTGTGGAAAAAGTTGGATGCAACATTTTGAGTTTATAAGAGATTATTCTCTTTAATATATAAAATATATTAATTTTTTGGGAGGTTATGTTATGGATCATTTAGATCATTTGGAAGCACAGAGTATTTTTATTCTTCGTGAGGCGTATAAGCATTTTGGGAAGTTGGGGATGTTGTGGTCTGTGGGGAAGGATTCTACCGTTTTGTTGTGGTTGGCTAAGAAGGCGTTTTTTGGCCATTGTCCATTTCCTTTTATTCATGTGGACACTAAGTATAAGATTCCTGAGATGATTGAGTTTAGGGATAGGACTGCTAAGGAGTACAATTTGGATTTGATTGTTCATAGTAATGAGGAAGCTTTGGCTAATGGTATGGGGCCAGAGCATGGGCGTATGGTTTGCTGTAAGGCTCTAAAGACTGAAGGGTTGACCCAGGTTACTAAGAAGTATGAGTTTGAAGGTTTGATTCTTGGTATTCGACGTGATGAAGAGGGTTCTCGTTCTAAAGAGAGAATTTTTAGTGAGAGAAATTCGGAGTCTGAGTGGGATTATACGGATCAGCCACCTGAGTTATGGGATCAATTTAAAACGGATTTTAAGAAAGGGAATCATATTCGTGTGCATCCAATTCTTCATTGGAACGAGCTTGATATTTGGGAGTACATTAAAAGAGAGAATATTCCTTTAGTAGATTTGTATTTTGCTAAAGATGGTAAGAGATATAGAAGTCTTGGGTGTGCCCCTTGTACCACTCCTATTGAGTCAACGGCTTCTAATATTGATGAGATTATTGAAGAACTTAAAAATACAAAGCAATCTGAAAGATCTGGTAGAGCACAGGATCAAGAGATGGCACATGCAATGCAAAAACTAAGAAAAGATGGATATATGTAATTGGAGGTGAAAGGTATGGAGAATTCTAGAGAAACTTTAAATATAGTAGTAGTAGGTCACGTAGACCATGGTAAGTCCACCCTTATTGGTAGGTTATTGTTTGATACAGATTCTTTGCCAGAGGGAGCAATTGATAAAGTTAAGCAATTAGCAAAGGAAAAAGGTAAAGCATTTGAGTATGCTTACTTACTTGATGCTTTTGAAGAAGAGCAAGAACAAGGAATTACGATAGATACAACACAACTTCAGTTTTCTACAGAGAAAAGAGATTATGTCATCATTGATGCACCAGGACATAAAGAGTTTCTTAAAAATATGATTTCTGGAGCAGCCAATGCTGAAGCAGCTTTTTTATTGGTGGATGCTAATGAAGGGATACAGGAACAATCAAGAAGACATGGTTATATCTTATCTCTTCTTGGTATTAAAAAAGTTTATGTTATTGTAAATAAAATGGACTTAGTGGATTACTCAGAAGATAGATTGAATCAAATTAAGACAGATTTTAATGAGTTTTTAAACAATCTTAATATCTATCCAATAGATTATATTCCTATTTCAGCTTATTTTGGTGAAAACATAGTGAAGAAATCTAAAAAAATGCCTTGGAATAGAAGTGGTAGTATTATTGAGATAATGGATACCATTCCAAAAGACAAAGATTTAGAGAAAAAGCCACTTAGGTTCCCTATTCAAGATGTGTACAAATTTGACGATCGTAGAATTATTGCAGGTAGAATTGAATCAGGAACTTTAAATGTGGGGGATGAAATTTTAATATCCCCATCTAATAAAACCACAAAAATTAAATCCATTGCTTATTGGTCGGATAAAGATCAAAGAAATGAAGCGTCTGCTGGTATGAGTGTGGGTATTATTGTAGAAGATGAATTCTTCAACAAAAGAGGAGAGATTATTTCTCATATAGAGGATGCTCCTATTAAAAGTAATATTTTCAATGCCAATGTTTTTTGGATGGGTAAAACCAATCTTGTTAAGAATAAAAAGTATAAGTTAAAACTTTCTACAAAAGAAGTTGAGTGTGAAGTAATTACCATTAATAAAATAATTGATGCATCAACTTTAGCTCAAGGTGATTTTGCTGAAGGTATTAAGAAGAATGATGTAGCAGAAGTAACCATTAGAACAAAAGAAATGATTTGTTTTGACGAATTTGCTAATTTACAAACCACTGGTAGATTTGTTATTGTTGATGGTTTTGACGTAAGTGGTGGAGGTATTATTTCTGGAATTGAAGATTCTCTAAAAAACAGAGAGTTGGTAACCAATAGTACCAATATTGCACCTAGAAAAAGACTGGTTTCTACAAAAGATAGAGAAAAATCATATGGTCAAAAAGGTAGAGTGATATGGTTAACAGGCTTATCAGGTAGTGGTAAGAATGAAATAGCTATAAAACTTGAGAAAAAACTATTTGATTTTGGTAAAAAAGTGTATTACCTAGATTCTACTAATTTAAGATTTGGTCTTAGTTCAGACTTAGAGTTTTCTGCAAAAGATGCTCATGAGCAAACAAGAAGAATTGCCGAAGTGGCAAGATTGTTTGCAGACAGCGGTACAATTGTTATTGTTTCTTCTGTAAGTAGATATAGAAAAGATAGAGAATTTGCTAAAGAAATTATCGGGGAATCAGTGTATAGAGAAGTCTTTATAGAGGCAACTGAAGATGTATGTAAAAAAAGAAATCCAGGTGGCATTTATGAAGATGGAGATGAAAACTTCTATTATGAGAAATCTGATTACCCTGTTTTTTCACTATTTATTGAAGATGCAGAGTTTAATGCAGATAAAAAAGCCCTTTCTTTAATTGAGCTTATAAGAGGGTAGATAAGGGCATAATCTAATTGAAATTTAAATATCTAAAAACTCGGAAGTTTTCCGAGTTTTTTACTATATTTTACCTAAACCCTTTGTTATAATAATTATAAATGGGAGTATATAAATAATAGGGGTGATTAGTATTAAAAAATTAATTGTAATAGTAAGCTTTGGCTCAGTTTCAAAATTAAAAAGACAACAGAGTCTAGATATATTTTTAGAGTTGATTTCTAAAAATCATCCAAATTATGAGGTGGTTCAAGGTTTTACCTCTCAAAGAGTCATCGATACTATCAAAAAAAATGAAGGCATTGAATTTTATCTACCGGAGCAGATTGTGGCAAAGGCTATAAGGGATGGTTATGAAGAAATTATTATACAACCTCTTAATATTATTGCAGGTTCTGAGAATGAAAAAATACAAGAATTGGCAAGAAAGCATAATAATGGGGATAATGAAATAGTTAAAATTAGTAAATCACTGCTGTCCGACACAGATAGTTATGAAGGGGTTGCTGATGCTATAACCAAAGTTATTTCCAGAGAAGAAGAAGAAATGATTTTATTAGTGGGTCATGGGAGTTATCATATTAGTGATAGCCAATACACCTTCTTACAAAAATATTTAAACAACAGAACCTCATCATTTGTTGTGGGTAATCTGATGGGTAATTTAACTATAGAAAAAGCAATCAAAAAAATTAAGAATCAAAAAGTAAAAGGGGTTAAAATTTTTCCACTGATGATTACAGTCGGCAAACATATGTTAGAAGATATTGGTGGGGAAAAAGAGGATTCTGTTAAAAATATGTTGATAAAAGAGGGTTTTGATGTAACCTTTGTGGATAAAAGTATTTTGGAGTACCATGTTTTTCAACAAATATATTTAAAAAATATAGAAGAAGTCGTTAAAAAACAAATGGAGGAATAAGAATGCAGGTAGGCGTCATTTCAATCAATCATAAAAAAGCACCTGTGGAGATAAGAGAAATAGCAGTTTTTACAGATAAAAAGAAAATTGAGGCCATAGATAAATTATTAGAGCTATCCATTGAAGAAGTGGTTATTTTATCTACTTGCAATAGAAGTGAGGTATATATTGCTTCTAGTAATATGGATGAAGCTTTAATTGAAGTGAAAAATTTTCTAATAGATTATTTTAAAGTAAAAGAGTTGGCATTGTATTTAACCATGAATAAAAATGAACAAGCCATAGAGCATATTTATAAAGTAGCAATCGGATTAGATTCAGTTGTTATAGGAGAAGATCAAATTCTTGGACAGGTTAAAAATGCATTAGAGTTTGCTATGGAAATCGGTTCAAGTAAAAAGTTTTTAAATAAAGTGTTTAGAGAAGCCATGACCTTTGCTAAAAAAATGAAAAGCAACTATAGAATATCTGAAAATCCTCTTTCTATCCCTTATATAAGCGTAAAGTTTGTCAAGGATAGAGTTAAAGATTTAAAAAATCAAAAGGTTTTAGTGATCGGTACAGGAGAAATGGGTGCATTAGTTCTTAAACATTTAAAAGCAGAAGGGGTTAAGGATATTGTAGTTTGTTCTAGAAGTAAGTCAAGATGTAAAAAAGATGATATGGATGATATTTTTAATGATGTGGATTGGATTTTATATGAAGAAAGATACACAATTGTAAATGATGTTGATATTATTTTTTCGGCGACAAGAGCGCCACATATTATCTATAAAAAGGATAGGTATCCTAATGTTGAAAAAGAACAATTGATAATGGATATGGCTATGCCAAGGGATATTGATCCAAGGCTAAGCGAATTAAAGAATGTTCAGGTTTTTAATGTGGATCATTTAAAAGATATTGCACAGGTCAATATGGCTTTAAGAGAAAAAATAGGGGAAGAAATAAAAATTCAATTACAAGAAGAAGTAGAAAAAACAAGTCTTTGGATTAATGTTGCTAAGGTAGATCCAATTATTCAATCGCTACAGTCTCTAAGAGAGGAAGTTGCAAGGGATACCCTTGATATTATTAGTAAGAAGATGGCATTAAATAGACGTGAGACGGTGTTTTTAGAAAAACTAATCAATTCTTCCTTAAAAAGAATGGTAAGAACGCCTATAAAGGCATTAAAATCATTAAAGGAAGAGGATGAAATAAAGGCATACAAAGAAATGCTCCATAAATTATATGATGTATAGAAGGTGATAAAATGTATTTTCCTATCATGTTAAATATAAAAGATAAAAATGTTTTGATTATTGGTGCAGGAAATGTTGCTTTTCATAAAGCAAAAAAGTTATTAGCGTGTGAGTGTCATCTAAAGGTTGTAAGTTATTTTTTTACTAAGGAATTTTTAAAATTAGAGAATATAGAATTTATTAAAGACCATTATAATAAAGGGTATTTGCAGAATAATTATATGGTCATTGCGGCAACAGATAATAAGGATTTGAACAATGAGATTTATAGGGATGCTTTAGAGTTAGGTATTTTATGTAGTGTTGTGAGTGGAGGAGCGTCTGATTTCATCTTGCCTGCTAGTTTTAATAGAGGAGATTTGAGTATTTCTGTTAGTACCAATGGGAAGAGTCCTTCTTTGAGTAAGCGTATTGTGAGAGATTTAAAATGTGTTTATGATGAATCTTATGAAGAGAAGGTAGATTTATTAGGACAGATACGAGAGGAAATGCTGCTTTCAGAGGAAATTCCTGAAAATGAGAAGAAGTTTATATTGAATGAGATGGTTAATTTTAGTGTGGAAGAGTTGAGGATTTTTGCTAAGAAGATGTTTGAAGGAGTTTGAAGTAGAGAATTTCTTCATAATATATAAGTTAAATTGGCGGCCTTTCTCTTCAACCCGACTTTAATTTAACTTATATATTATGAAGAAATAGGAAATAGGTACAGATTTTATTTTTGTGTGAAAAGTTTCTTAAATAAGTTATTGTTTATGTGAGGTTTATAGAAAGGGTAGATTTTTGATGAAATTAATCGTTGGTTCTCGAGGAAGTAAGTTGGCTTTGGCTCAAACTCAGTGGGTGATTGATCAACTTAAAGAACATTATAGAGATTTGGTTGTAGATATAGAGGTTATAAAGACTAAAGGTGATAGGATACAGAATGTTTCTTTAAATAAAATTGGGGGAAAGGGTGTTTTTGTTAAGGAGATAGAGGCTGCTTTATTAGATGGATCAATTGATTTTGCTGTACATAGTATGAAGGATATGCCTTCTGAAATTCCAGAGGAATTGGTTTTTGCCCCTTCACCTATTAGAGAAGATCCAAGGGATGTTATTGTTACAAAACATTTAGTAAATAAGGTACAGGATTTGCCCCAAGGAGCAGTTATTGGTACTGGAAGTAAAAGAAGAAAGTTTCAATTGTTAGAGTATAGAAGTGATTTGAAAATAGTGGATATTAGAGGCAATATTGATACAAGAATTAACAAAATGCTTACAGAGAATCTTGATGGTATAGTTTTAGCAGCAGCAGGGATTAACCGATTAGGGTTTGAAAGTTGTGAAGCTTATCGTATTTTACCTTTAGATAAAGAAGTTGTAATTCCTTCGCCAGGGCAAGGTATTTTAGGGATTCAAGTGCATGTAAAGAGGCCAGAAGTGTTAGAGTTGTTTCGATCTATAGCCCATTATGAAACCAATATACAGTCTTTTGTAGAGCGAGATTTTTTGAAAACTTTGAATGGAAGTTGCCACGTACCCATAGGTGCTTATTGTGAAATAGAAGATGAGGACCTTATTGTGAGGGGCATCTATGGAGATGAAGATGGTAAAAAGATTAGCAAGAAGGTTGTTAAAGGAAGTCTAGAGGATAAAGCATTTATAGGAAGTTCCCTAGCAAAGGCTTTATTAGAAGAGGTGAAGGACTAATGTCAAAAGTATATTTAGTAGGTGCAGGGCCTGGAGATGAAGGTCTTATTACTGTAAAAGCCTTAGATAAATTAAAAGAAGCAGATATAGTCATTTATGATAATCTTGCAAATCCTGATTTGCTTAAGCATTGTAAGATAGATGTTGAAAAAATCTATGTTGGAAAGATTTCTAAAAACCATACATTAACTCAAGAAGAGATTAATGAGTTAATAGTAGAAAAAGCGATAGATAAGAAAATTATAGTAAGATTAAAAGGTGGAGACCCTTATGTCTTTGGTAGAGGTGGTGAAGAGGGGGAACATCTTTATAAAAATGGTATAGATTTTGAAGTTATCCCAGGTATTACATCTGCCATTGGTGGCCTTGCTTATGGTGGCGTGCCCATTACACATAGGGAATATGCCTCTTCTTTTCATGTTTTTACAGGACATCTAAAAAATGAAGAAGATGATTTGGATTGGGCTACCATTTCTAAACTCCAGGGCACTATGGTGTTTTTAATGGGTGTAGGAAATTTAGAAAGAATTTGTACCAGTCTAATAAACAATGGAAAAGACAGTAAGACACCTGTTGCAATGATTTATAAAGCCACAACGCCCTATCAAAAAACTGTTGTAGGGACCATAGATTCAATTGTTGAAATTGCTAAGGAGGAAAAGATTAAGGCGCCTAGTTTAATAGTAGTTGGTGATGTTGTAAAGGCAAGGGCGTATCTTAACACTTTTGAGAAGAAGCCTCTTTTTGGTAAGAAAGTTGTTGTTACTAGAGCAAGAGTAGATAGCAGTGGGTTAGCTAAAAAATTAAAGGCATTAGGAGCAGAAACTATAGAGATTCCTACCATTAAAATAAAAGCCATTAATAATTGTGGATTAAATGAAGAGATAAGAGACATTTATCAATACTCTCATTTGATTTTTACGAGTAAAAATTCTGTTACTATATTTTTTGATACACTTTTTAAAGAGAATAAAGATGTAAGGGCACTTTCCAATTTAAAGATAACGGCTATTGGAAGTGAGACCTCAAGAGTTTTAAAGGAATATGGAATTGTTCCTGATTTAATGCCTGAAGATTATGTTGGGGAGGGTGTAGTAAAGGCTTTAGAGGAAATATTGAATCCAAGTGATCGTATTTTATTCCCTAGGTCTAAAAATGCACGTTCTTTTATGGTGGAGGCATTGTCTAAGGTATGTTATTTGAAAGAGGTTCATATTTATGAAACGGTTAAAGAGGATTTGGTGGATAATAGTCTATTAGAGGATTTTAGTGATGTGGATTGTATTAGCTTTACTAGTGGGTCTACAGTGGATAATTTTGTTGATTTTATTGGGAGAGAGCATTTGAGCCAATTGGATGGGGTGAAGGTTGTTTCTATTGGGCCAGTTACTTCTGAGAGAGTTGGGTCTTATGGCTTGAGTGTTTATAGGGAGGCTGCCGAGCATAATGTTGATGGGTTGGTTAAGGCTGTTTTAGATTGCTTTAGATGATTATATAATAGAGTGGGATGGGACGACTCGTGAGTATGATATATAAGATTTATCGACCCATACCCATCCTTGGGTATAAGGGTCGAGCTACGCCATCCTTGGCTTCGCGGTATAATCTTATATATAATACTCCCGAGTCTGCGAGTGGATTCTGTAGTGTGTATTTAGAGATTAGAAATTAATAGAGAGTGGGATGGGACGACTCGTGAGTATGATATATAAGATTTATCGACCCATACCCCTCCTTGGGTATGAGGGTCGAGCTACGCCATCCTTGGCTTCGCGGTATAATCTTATATATAATACTCCCGAGTCTGCGAGTGAATTCTTTGTAGGTGTTACAACTTAATTAGAATACAAAGTTCAAATAAATGGATAGTGCTAAAAATATGTTTTTATGGAGGTTGTTTTATGAATAGACCTACTCGATTGAGGAATAATGGTGTGATTCGGGGTCTTGTTAGGGAGACTTCTTTGAGTATGGATGATGTGATTTATCCTATTTTTGTTGTGGAGGGGGAAGGGGTTAAGCGTGAGATTCCTTCTATGAAGAATCAGTTTCATTTGTCTGTAGATATGTTGGATGAGGAAGTTGGTGTGTTTAAGAGTAAAGGGATTAAGTCTTTGTTGATTTTTGGTACACCTGGTTATAAGGATCATAAGGCTTCTTCTGCTTTTGATTGTGATGGTATTGTTCAGAGAGCTGTTAGAAAGATTAAAGAGATTGATTCTGAAATGTTGGTTATTACGGATGTTTGTTTGTGTCAGTATAAGGATGATGGCCATTGTTGTGTGTATCATAAGAATATCCAGATTGATAGAGAGACTACGTTGGAGATTTTGAGACAAGTTGCGCTTAGTCATGCTTTAGCTGGAGCAGATATGGTTGCTCCTTCTGATATGATGGATGGAAGGGTTGGACATATACGAAAAGTTTTAGATGATAGTGGTTTTGAGCATGTTTCTATTATGTCTTATAGTGCTAAGTATGCTTCTTCTTTTTATGGGCCTTTTAGAGAAGCTGCTCATTCAGTACCTTCTTTTGGTGATAGGAAGATGTATCAAATGGATATAGGGAATAGTAAAGAAGCTATGAAGGAAATGGCTTTAGATGTTATGGAAGGTGCAGATATTTTGATGGTTAAGCCTGCGCAGCTTTATTTGGATATTATTAAGAAAGCCGAAGAGCGGTTTGATTTGCCAATTGCAGCTTATCAAGTTAGTGGTGAGTATGCTATGATTTATAATGCTGTTGAAGGTGGGTATTTGGATCGTAGGGCTATTTATGAGAGTTTGTTGGCCATTAAGAGAAGTGGGGCTAGTATTGTTATTAGTTATTTTGCTAAGGAATTGAAAGCGTTGATTGAATTGTATGGATAAATATTTTGTAAATTGCCTTAGGGACGACTCGAGAGTATGATATATAAGATTTATCGACCCATACCCATCCTTGGGTATGAGGGTCGAGCTACGCCATCCGTGGCTCAGCGGTATAATCTTATATATAATACTCACGAGTCTGTGGTTGGTAATTTGTAGCGGCTAAAAAGCAAAATATAAAAAAGAAAAATAAATAGATGCAAAATTATAGTTATAGTTAAGATAAGATGAAAGTTATTTATATAGCTGGAAGGAGGAATTTTTTTGAATAGATCTATTGAAATTTTTGAGGAAGCTCAGAAGGTTATACCTGGTGGGGTGAATAGTCCTGTTAGGGCTTTTAAGTCTGTGGGGATGAGTCCTATTTTTGTTCAGAGGGCTAAGGGTTCTAAGGTTTTTGATGTGGATGGTAATGTGTATGTGGATTATATTGGGTCGTGGGGACCTTTGATTTTAGGCCATGCCAGTGATATTGTTAGTGAGGGGATAATGGCATTTATAAATAATGGGACAAGTTATGGGTTGCCTACGGAGATAGAGGTGGATATTGCAAAGCTCATTAGTGAAGCTTATCCTTCTATGGAGATGGTTCGAATGGTTAATTCAGGGACTGAGGCAACTATGAGTGCTTTACGTGTTGCAAGAGGGTATACCAATAGGAATAAGATCTTAAAGTTTGAAGGGTGTTATCATGGCCATTCAGATAGCTTGTTAGTGAAGTCAGGTTCTGGGACTTTAACTTACGGCATTCCTACTAGTGCCGGTGTGCCTCAAAAAGTAGTAGAGGATACTTTGGTTTCTGAGTTTAATAATATAGAAAAGCTAGAAGAAGTTTTTAATAATAATAAAGGTGAGATCGCAGCAGTAATCGTTGAACCTGTTCCTGGCAATATGGGCGTTATAGCACCAAAAGTTGAGTTTTTAGAAGCCCTTAGAAGAATTACTAAAGAAGAAGGGACTCTTCTTATTTTTGATGAGGTGATAACAGGTTTTAGAATGGCATATGGTGGTGCTCAGGAAGTTTATAATATAGAGCCTGATATGACTTGTTTGGGTAAAATCATTGGTGGTGGTTTACCTGTTGGTGCCTATGGTGGTAAAAAAGAAATTATGGAAATGATTGCACCACTTGGAAATGTGTATCAAGCAGGTACTTTATCAGGCAATCCTATAGCTGTGAAAATGGGCTATAATACATTAACATACTTAAAAGA
This sequence comes from Natranaerovirga pectinivora, assembly GCF_004342165.1. Classification (NCBI taxonomy): domain Bacteria; kingdom Bacillati; phylum Bacillota; class Clostridia; order Lachnospirales; family Natranaerovirgaceae; genus Natranaerovirga; species Natranaerovirga pectinivora. The sequence continues at coordinate 58,930 of NZ_SMAL01000006.1, forward strand.
GAACAAAGAGATATATCAACAATTAGAGGATAAAGCAATTGTCTTAGAAAAAGCATTTCAAGAGAATATAAAGGCTGTTGGCATAAATGCAACGGTCAATAGAGTAAAAAGTATGTTAACAGTATTTTTTAGTGATGGAATAGTAGATTCATATGAAAAAGCTTCTCAATCAGATACAACTTTATATGGCAAATACTTTAAAGGGATGTTAGAAGAAGGTATTTTGTTACCACCTGCTCAATTTGAAGGAATGTTTTTATCAACAGCACACTCAGATGATGACTTGGAAAAAACCATATTAGCCAATAAAAAAGTATTAGAGAATATTATAAGGTAGAGTAATTACTCTACCTTATAATATTATAATTGATAAATGGAATTTCTATGAATTTGTCTAGAGTCTGTAAGAAAGAGGAAGGAACTTTATAATGTATGGTTTGGTTTAATTATGGGCAACTAATCTAGTTCATAATAATATACTGTATCATAGTCTTCATAAACTGTAAGTGACATAGTTTTTTGTGTCAAGTTATAAACAACAGACCACTCCTCAAGCCCTGGGACTGCTTGTTCTTGTAGCAAATTTAAAGCCTCATCTACAGTAATAATACCTTTTGATTCCAATAAAAAATCATCAATACCTCTATAACGACTACAAGCATTTCTTGGATTTGGATGACTATCAATTCTAAAGTTCGTAACAATTTGATAATCACCTTGTTTATAGGTAACCTTCATCTCACCATATAAGAATTCAACTACCGCCGAGTGTCCTGTTGCATCAGCAAAAAAATAGTGAGAGGGTGATCTATTATAAAGGGATACATTATATTGTTGTATTAGGTCAATGGCCTCATCCACAGTACCAACTTTATCAAGCATTAATCTAAGTATGGTTGAATCAAATAAAGAAACTTTATCTTCATCAACGGGTGCCCGAGAAGAAGCCAATGTTAGACAAGCTACGGCTAATCCTTTTTCATTTATGCCATCCACAATTACATATGGCGCTGCAAGTGTCATTAATTTAGATTTAAGTTTTGAGTCGTCGGTTTTATTATCCCATCCAAAAAAAGCATAACTTAAAATTGAAAGAGATTTATGACCAGTTTTAGAGTTTGTTCGAAGGACTGCTGGCATGGTAGGATAATAATCAAAGTTTCTACCCATTATTACATCACCATCTGGTGTTTGTGCAATAAAAGCAGCACAACCTCTAGTATCAAAACCATTAGTCCAAACATCAAACAACCCATAAGCTAGATTTTTTCTACCAAAGTCCAGTAATTCTTCTGGCGTTTTAGCACCAGTCTCTAAGTATTTATCAAAAGCATAATCTCCATAGTATGTCATCTCGTAGATTGGTCGATCACTAATTTTTCTTATGGATGCGATGGTTCTAAGTTCGTTACGGAACAAAGTTAACACGACTATGGCTGAAACAATAATAAAGGCCATTAATCCAATTATAAATTTTGTAATCTTACTTTTAGGAATACCCTGCTTCACACTGATTTTTTCTCCCATAATACCCACTCCTATCAATAAAATAAATTACAAGTGTAATACGCATATATTACACTTGTAATTTAATTTTGTCAATAGGTAAAAACTATTGATATAACTTAGATTGGGTACTTAAGTATCAAAAGAGTACCGACTTTGTCGATACTCTTGAGTAGTGCGTAATTGCTACTTTTTATAATTAATAGCAACTAAAAGAAATAATCTCATATAAATCTATGCCAGTAAATCTCCAGTTGTAGCCAACCAGTTCCCATCCAGCAACTGAAACAGAACCAACATAAATTGGGAAAAATACAATTCTTCTACCATCCAAAAGAGTAACGTCTGTTAATTGGTACAAGCAAAATCTCATTGCACCTGGATCAACTGCAGTTGGTGTAAATGGTGGTCTAACTCCCACGGGTGGTCTAACATCAACAGGTGGTCTAACATCAATAGGCGGTCTTATACCAACTGGCGGTCTTGGTCCAATTGGTGGTCTTCCTGGAGGTGGACCATAAATTGGTCTGTCAGGTCTTGGTCTTCGAGGTCTTGGTGGTCGATATAATTGCAATTGTTGCGATTGCTGTGATTTATCACTCAAAAAAATATCCTCCTTATATGAAAAAGCTTTTTATATATCTACTTTATTTTATTAAAAAGAAAAGATTTTGTTACTAAAAATTTATAGATAAATACTTACAACTAAGGTTTTGTATGGTATAATGCTAATGTTTTTTTCTTTAAATATTAAGTGTAAAATTAAAAGAATTGAGTTGAGTAGAGTGAACGTATCAGTAGTATTATTGTTTGAACAACTTAGAACATTAGAGGAATGCTTTGCATTATTATATAAAAGCTTATCAGAGCTAGAGGAAAATAGTAAGGCGTTACAAAATATATCAAAAGTATTAATGAGAGAAGAAGAAAGGCATATTACATTGTATGAGAATCTAATGGCTGAATATAAAAATAAAAATACAATTATGATAAATAAAGATATACTTGTAAGAGTAGAATACAATATTATAATGTTAAAACAAGGTATGAACTTAAATACGCTTAACAGTCCTAAGGAATTAATTTCACTAGCTATAAATTATGAAAACAAAAGTGCTTTTTTACTACAAGAAATAATGACATTCTTAAAAGAAAACACAAATGAAGCAAAGGACCTATTTGCTGTTTTTGAAATATTACTTGCAGAAGAAAAAAAACATGCTGATAATCTTAGTATTTTTTTGAATTAAAGAGTATTATATAGTAATATAGTATAGTAAAGGACCTTATTGTTAATACTTTTGTAGACGGAATTAGTACTTATTAACAAATCCTTATAAAAAATTAAAAAATCTTGTTTATGGGTTGATTTTTTACAGAAAAAAGGTTATACTAATAACAGGTCATTAAGAGTGACTAATTGCTACTTTGAAATCAACAAATTTTGGAAGATAGAAATATATGTTTTATATGTTTAATTAAACTCCAAATTATATTGTATTAGATTTTCAAAGGCATTAAAAATTTAAATTTTATTTTATGGAGGTATTTAAACATGGTAAACGGTACAGTTAAATGGTTTAATTCAGAAAAAGGTTTTGGTTTTATAACTGCAGAGGACGGAAATGACGTATTTGTTCATTTTTCTCAAATCAACAAAGATGGTTTTAAAACTTTAGAAGAAGGCGAAGCGGTAACTTTTGAAATCGTAAACGGAGCAAAAGGACCACAAGCTGAAAACGTAACTTCAGGAAGATAATTAAACGAATATTTCAACCTCAATGCTTAGGCATTGGGGTTTTTATATTTTCTTCTTTTTTATGGATATTTTTACTTTAAATTGAAAAAAGTATATATGACCATATAAATAAAGAAGGAGATGTTAAATAAATGTTTAAACATGAAAAAAGACTTCTAAGAGATGTAAGAGTCGATGCGCCTAACCCTGCGTATGCTGCATTGTTACAAGAGCAGCTTGGTGGCCCTCAAGGGGAACTAAATGCTGCTTTACAATATTTTGCACAAAGTTTTAGAATTAAAGACAAAGAAATAAAAGATCTATTTTTAGACATTGCAGCTGAAGAACTTGGACATATGGAAATGATCGCAACGACGATAAATATGTTAAATGGACATGATCCAAATGCTATGAATGCCACTGTTGGCGGTGTAGAAGCTCATGTATTAACAGGATTAGGGCCTATACTTGGAAATGCATCAGGTAATTTATACACAACAGCATATGTAGATCAAACAGGTGACCTTGCAGCAGATTTATTAACCAATATTGCTGCTGAACAAAGAGCAAAGGTTGTATATGAATACCTCTACAGACAAATACATGATAAAGGTGTAAGAGAAACCATTGATTTTCTTTTAAATAGAGAAGAAGCTCATAATACAATGTTTAGAGAAGCATTTAATAGAATAAAAGATACTGGGTCTAATAAAGATTGGGGAATAACAGAGGATTCTAAACTATACTTTGATTTATCATCCCCAGGTGGACAATACTTTCATGCTAACAACCCACAGCCACCAAGTTTTAACCCACCAAATCAAGGACACTAAAAAACTAGGAAACCTTAATGTTTATACATTGAGGTTTTTTGTTGAATTGATTTAATAAGTAGCTTTTTAATTGCAAGAGAGAAAAAACTTCATCTTAAAAAACAAATTGACTTTATTTTGTTTACATATATACTTAAAGTTAAGAATGTTAATTAAGGAGGGGTTTTGTGATAGATGAGGATAAAAGGGTGATGCTTCTTGAATTTTCAAGAATTGAAAAAGAACAAAAAGGTTTTAGAAGAAGAGTAGCTATTATTGTGAATTTATTAATGCCTGGATCAGGATTTTATATCTATTCAGGCAAATTAAAGGTATCATTAATAGTTTTTGCCATATACACCATTATGCTAATTGGAGCAGCTAAAAACATTACTAGATATGAATTTATGATATACCTTGTAACAGCTGTTGTTGTAAAAATAGGTTCAACAATAGCAATAATAGGCAATAATTAATTAATAGATTGGGTTAGATTATAATATACATAGTATAAGATATTAGGTTAGTGTCCTAATATTTTTATTAAACCATATATCACAATATATAAATATAACGTATTGATAATGATTTTTAACTATGATAAAATTAAAGAGATAGGAGGCAGGAGATAGGATATGAATAGTTTAATTCAATTAGATGTAAATGGCTTTATGGTTTTTTGGGGAGGAATAGTATCCTTTTTATCGCCTTGTATTTTCCCGTTATTACCAGTGTATTTTAGTATGTTAGCAGGTAGTCAAATTGGGTCAGAAGATTTTGATCAAAAGGCAAAAAGAGATCTGATTTTTAATTCAATTGCTTTTTTACTAGGAATTTCCCTAGTATTTATAATCATTGGTATTACGGCTAATGCAATAGGAAGAGGCCTACTCCAATATATGGACATTATAAGAAAGGCAGGAGGCATCTTTGTAATTTTCCTTGGTTTCAATTATATAGGATTAATTAATATTAAATTCATTAATAAAGAAAAAAAGTATAGGCTAAACAAATATAATGCTAATTTTTCAAAGTCTTTTTTACTAGGATTGGTTTTTAGTTTTGGCTGGACGCCTTGTATTAGTAGTTTTTTAACCCCTGTTCTTATAATGGCAACTGTTCAAAGCCAGTTAATTAACGCCGTTGGATTGCTGATGATTTATGCTGTAGGGTTTAGCATTCCATTTTTATTATTAGCTATTTTAACAAGTATTGGAATAAATAAGATGCAAGGTATTTATAAATATATGAATACAATAAGAATTATATCAGGTCTATTGTTAATTATTATGGGCGTTTTACTATATACGAATTACTTAAATATTTTATCCTTTGGTTTGAACTAAATAAATTGAAAGTGGAGATGGTTTTATGAAAAAATTTTTTGTGGTATTGACTATAATAGGATTGATTGTAATACTTAATGGATGCAATGGGGAAAATGATATTGATAATAAGGCTATTGATATAGAAGAAACAAATGAAAACAATGAAGATCAAAAAGTAAATGAAGAAAAAACAGAAGATGAACGAATACCATCTATTAATTTTTCTTTGCCTGATGGAAAAGGTAATGAAGTAAGTTTAAGTGATTATTTAGGTAAAGTTGTTCTATTAAACTTTTGGGGAACTTGGTGCCCCTCTTGTGTAGATAAAATACCTCTTATTGAAAAGATGAGCAAAGAATACGAAGAAGATATTGAGATATTATCGATAAACATTCAAAATTTACCTCAAGAAAGGTCTGTTGAAGGGGTATTAGAGTGGTTAGATAGCAGAGGTTTTGATATCAATGTTGTCTTTGATATGGATGGTAGCATTTCCAATAGCTATTATGTACAGTATTTGCCAACAATGTATGTCATTGATCGAGAAGGATATGTATTAGGGTATATACCAGGTGGTGTTGATGAAGGCACATTTAGGCAACTAATGGAAAATATAATACAGTAAAAAAATATCTTGAAAAAATTGTAGTATCTAATAAAATATAAGTATAGATACTAAATTAATCACCTAAAGGGGGTAAGTCCTATGTTCTGTGATCGTTGTGAAAAAAAGCAAGCAACTGTGTATTTAACTAAGATAATAAATGGTAAAAAGACTGAGATTCACTTGTGTGAAAGTTGTGCAGCGGAATCAGAAAAATTTTACTTAGATTCGGAAATTTCCTTTCAAAATTTATTTTCAGGTTTACTTGACTTAGTACAAAACCCTCAACAAGTAGCTAAAAATACCACAGATATCAAATGTCCTAACTGTCAATTGACCTATCAAACCTTTAAAAAAACAGGGAAATTTGGTTGTTCCATTTGCTTTAAAACCTTTGAAAGCTATTTGAATCCTATTTTTAAAAGAATACATGGTAGTCATATTCATACCGGTAAGATACCAAAAAACACAAAAAAAGAACTTATTATTAAAAGACAAATAGATGATTTAAGAAGAAAATTAAATGAAGCAATAAGTAAAGAAGAATATGAAGAAGCTGCAACCTTAAGGGATAAGATAAGAAAATTAGAAAAGGGGGATGGTGCATCATGTTAAAATGGTATGAACAAAATACAAACAATCATGATGTGGTAATCTCTACAAGAATTAGATTAGCAAGAAATCTAAAAAATTATCCTTTTGGTAATATGTTGCTTCAAGATAAAGCAGTAGAATTGACCCAAGAAGTTAAAAAAGGGTTCTTAAATCAATCAGAAAGTGTCAATCACTTTTTTGAATTTTATAATATAAATGATCTTCAAAACGTAGATAAAATTGCATTAGTAGAAAGACATGTTATTAGTCCATTAATTGTAAAAAAAGAAGCAGCAACAGGATTAATTTTATCCAAAGATGAAAGCTTGAGTATAATGGTAAATGAGGAAGATCATTTAAGAATACAAAGTATTGTTCAGGGAATGAATATTAAGAAAGCCTTAGAAGAAGCTAATAGATTAGATGATTTATTAGAAAGTTATTTACAATACGCCTTTGATGAAAAGTATGGGTATTTAACCGCTTGTCCAACAAATGTAGGAACAGGTTTAAGATCATCTTATATGATACATGTTCCTGCATTAGAAACAACTGGAAAACTACAAATTATTTTAGATGCAATAGGAAAATTTGGCATTACAGTTAGAGGCATTTATGGAGAAGGCACTCAAGGTGAAGGTAGTGTTTTTCAAATTTCTAACCAAATTACATTAGGTCAATCAGAAGAGGAAATTATAGATAATTTGAATAGCATTACCAATCAAATTGTTGAGCAAGAAAGAAAAGTTAGAGAGAATTTGTTTAAAGAGAAAAAGCATCAATTAGAAGATAAAATATATAGGTCTTATGGTATATTAAAAAATGCAAGAATACTTACGTCAAAAGAAGCCATGTCATTTCTATCAGACTTAAAAATAGGTGTTGAAATGGGAATTATTAAATTTAAAAGTGAAGAATATTTTAATATATATGAACTTATGATGTCCATACAACCTGCTAATTTACAGAAAAATAGTAGCAAAGAAATGGTAGTTGAAGATAGAGATGTGGAAAGAGCAACATTTATTAGAAATAATTTGCCAAAAATAAAGTAATATAAAATGAGTTTATGAATGGAGGTTGAAACAAATGATGGGAAGATTTACAGAAAGAGCTCAAGTTGCTATAAATTTATCACAAGAAAGTGCTAAGGAATTAGGACATGGATATGTAGGTACAGAACATATACTATTAGGTTTAATCAAAGAAGGTGAAGGTGTTGCAGCACGAGTGTTAAAAAGCAATGGTGTAACAGAAGAGACTATTATGGAAAAAATTAAAGAAATAATAGTTAATAGTAATGTTCAAACTAAGGAACCAGAGGATTTTACTCCAAGGTCAAAACGTGTTATTGAAATGAGTTTAAGAGAAGCAGTTAAAATGAATACATCACTTATAGGTACAGAGCATATTTTAATTGCTATGTTAAGAGAAAGTGATTCTATAGCTGTTCGTTTATTAAGCGCAATAAATGTAACACCACAAAAATTATACCAAGATATCTTAGCTGCATTAGGAGAAGATGCAAGTGCTGCTAAAAATGAATTTAATAAAAAGGGAAAAGAAAAAAATAGCCTTAATAACAATACACCTACATTAGACCAATTTAGTAGAGATTTAACAGATATGGCCAAAGAAGGTAAATTTGATCCAATTATTGGAAGAGATAAAGAAATTGAAAGGGTAATACAAATTCTAAGTCGTAGAACTAAAAATAATCCATGTTTGATTGGTGAACCTGGTGTTGGTAAGACAGCCATTGCTGAAGGATTAGCACAAAAAATTATTTCAGGAAATATCCCTGAGGTGTTGAAAGATAAAAGAGTGGTTGCCCTTGATTTATCAAGTATGGTAGCAGGATCAAAATACCGTGGCGAATTTGAAGATAGAATTAAAAAGGCATTAGAAGAAATTAAAACAGCAGGAAATGTTCTTTTATTTATTGATGAAATTCACACAATTGTAGGTGCAGGTGCAGCTGAAGGAGCAATTGATGCTTCTAATATTCTCAAACCATCCTTAGCAAGAGGAGAAATTCAATTAATTGGTGCTACAACCCTTGATGAGTATAGAAAATATATAGAAAAGGATGCGGCATTAGAAAGACGTTTTCAACCAGTAAAAGTTGAAGAACCTCTTGAGGACGAAGCAATAGAAATCCTTAGAGGATTAAAAGATATGTACGAAGCCCATCATAAAGTACAAATAACGGATGATGCGGTAATAGCAGCAGTAAAATTATCTAGTAGATATATAACAGATAGACATTTACCTGACAAAGCAATTGATTTAATAGATGAAGCAGCTTCGAAAGTTAGACTTAGTACCTTTACTGCACCACCTAATATAAAGGAATTAGAAAGAAAGATTGAAGAATTGGAAAATGAAAAAGAGTTGGCTATTAAGACTGAGGAGTATGAAAAAGCTGGAGAAGTAAAAAGGAAGCAAAATAAGTTTAAAGAAGAATTAGAAACTTCAAAATTAGAATGGGAAAAGAAAAATGCAAGATCTAATATGATTGTTGGAGAAGAAGAAATAGCAGATATTGTAGCTAATTGGACAGGAATACCAGTTAAGAAATTAGCAGAAGAAGAAACAGAGAGATTAAAACGATTAGAAGAGACACTTCACAAGAGAATCATTGGTCAAGAAGAAGCTGTAACAGCTATTTCAAAGGCAATAAGAAGAGGTAGAGTTGGTCTTAAAGATCCAAAAAGACCAACAGGTTCATTCTTATTCTTAGGACCAACAGGTGTTGGTAAAACAGAGCTTACTAAAGCTTTAACAGAAGCTATGTTTGGAGATGAAAATGCATTAATTAGAGTAGATATGTCAGAGTATATGGAAAAGCATAGTGTTTCAAAGCTAATAGGGTCACCACCAGGATATGTTGGACATGAAGAAGGTGGTCAATTAAGTGAAAAAGTAAGAAGAAAACCTTATTCAGTTATATTATTTGATGAAATAGAAAAAGCTCATCCAGATGTTTTTAATGTTTTATTGCAAGTTTTAGATGATGGTCATATAACAGATTCCCAAGGAAGAAAGATAAATTTTAAAAATACAATCGTTATTATGACATCTAACGTAGGTGCTAGAAATATTGTTGCTCCTAAAAGATTAGGATTTGCTTCTGAAGTTAATGAAGCGTCAAATTACCAACAAATGAAATCAAACGTAATGGATGAAGTAAAAAAACTATTCAGACCAGAACTTCTTAATAGAATAGATGAAATAATTGTATTCCACTCACTATTAAAAGAGCATATTAAGCAAATAGTAGATATTATGATTGATAGATTAAGAAAAAGAATGGAACAAAATATGGATCTTAGCATAGAAATAGATGAGGCTGCTAAGGAGCATTTAGCAGAGTCAGGATTTGATCAAACTTTTGGCGCAAGACCATTAAGAAGGGCTATTCAATCTAAAATAGAAGATAAAATTGCAGAAGAAATTCTAGAAGGCAAGATAAAAGAAGGGGATCAAGTTTTAGTTACCTTCGAAGACAATGTTTTAAAGTTTAATACTAAATAACTAGAATTATTCTTGAAAGTAAGATATAATAGAAGAGAAATACAATTAATTATGGATGATTTTGTCTAATTTAGGAGGGTTTTAGGATGTCAGTTATTCAAGAACTAATCAGAGTTGAAACTGATGGTACGCTAAGCTTTGGGAATTATTTATTAGAAGAGAAGAAGAAGGTTCTTGATTTCGAAGTTAGTGGGGATATTTATAAAGTAAAAACATTTGATGAAATAACAAAGCTAGAAAAAAATGGAATATTATTGTATGAATCTGTTCCTGGTACGGCTGTTCACAATATGAAAGTTGAAGAAAAAGAAGTATCTTTTAATGTGGAAGGTACAAAAGATTCTCAAATTACAATTGAACTTGAACCAGGTAAAGAATATAAATTATTACTTGATGAAGTGAATGTTGGAAAAATCAAATCAAATTTAAGTGGAAAAATTAATTTTAGTATCGATTTTGAAGATAAAAGAAGAAAAGTTCAAATTAAAAAAATATAGTAAATAGCGTGCTTATATGCACGCTATTTTACTTTCTTGACATTTACTTTAAAATTAATTATAGTTTATTAAATGATTCTATTAAGTGAGGTTATTTAGTTATGAAAGAGAAAAGAGTGAAAGATTCAAAAACTATAATGAGTATTATGGTAACGCCAGATAAATCCAACAACCATGGAACAATGCATGGTGGAGAAATTATGAGATTAATGGATGAAACAGCATATGTAGTGGCAAAAAAACATTGTAGGTGTGATGTAAGCATAGTAACTGCAAGAGTCGATGAACTTGAATTCTATAGGCCCATACATATTGAAGACGTTGTTACAGTTACTGGGGAACTTGTTTTTGTAGGTAAATCATCTATGGAAGTTTATGTACTAGTAGAAGTGGATCACTTAAGCTGTGGAGATAAGGGAGATAAAGTAGCATTATCAGCTTACTTTACAATGGTTGCCAAGGACAAAGAAGGCAATAGATATGAAGTGCCAAGGTTGGTGTTAATGAATAAAGAAGAGGAAGAAAAATATCAGTTGGGGAACCAGAGATATTTAAAATACAAAGAAAAGAAAAAAACTAATGTATAAAAATAAGGCGGTTTACATAACCGCCTTATTTTTATACATTAATATAAGAATTGCCATCTAATGGAACTAATATTTGCAATGGTGGCGTATCACCAACGAGACCCACCGCGTAAACAGTATAGAACCTATCTTTTTTAAGTCTTATGTTAGGTGCTCTTAAAACAGGTTCATTTGTATCCGTTGGAAACACTTGGAGATAATATGAATTTGGGTCAACAAATAAATAGTCTGATATCTCCCCATAAGCAACATCTGAAAACAGTTGTTCTCCTGTATCAAGTCTTATATCTACAGAAGGAGCATTAGGGGCTAAGTGTGCGAACCTAACACCTAACTGATTAGTTGGTATTCTAATAGTTGGGTCCTCTATAACAAAAACTTGAGGGTCTTCAGCAGATCCTGATACAGCTACAGTAAATATCCCTCTTTCGGGAACGGAAAGCATTGTACTTAACACACCTTGTTGAGTGCCAGAAACTAAAATATCTACTTCATAATCACCAGGTCTTACAGGGATATATGGTGTAAAATCTCCAAATTCTAAATCTTCTGCAAGGAGTACTTCTTCATTGGCATAAATGTCAACGCCAGGAGCATCTGGAACTGCATGTAGTAAACGAATATATGATGTCGTTTTTTGATTCAACCTCTTCACCACCTTTTACCACTTTAAAGAAATATTTAAAAATTCTTTAATACAGTATATGGCTATTAAAAGACAAATGTGAGAGGTTCAAAAATATTTACATTAACTCAGCGATTCGTGTAACGGCTACATATATATCTGATATTCTATACCATGTAGGATAGTCTACAATGCCATTAGGTGGCAAGTTAAACACTTCTTGGAAAGTAGCTACAGCATCTCTAGTCTGTTCTCCAAAAACACCATCAACCCGTACACGAGGAATGGCTGGGAAGTTTTGTGAAACAGCATTTAATTGTTGTTGAATAATTCTTACGTCCTCACCTGTTGAACCAACTTGTAAATTCACACCACCCCAAGAAGTAGGGACCCCTGATACTCTAGGAGCAGTTTCTAAATACATATCTTGACCATAAAAATGTCTAATAATTTCAATAGCATTACGACCTTGATCTCCTAAGGATTTACTGCCCCATTGGGTCATCCCAATTGAAATAGACAGTAAAATTCTTTTTCAAACGATTACTTTTATGAAAGTGGACAAACCTATTCTTCATAGAATGTAATAGGAATAAATTACTGGAGGGGTGAAGCTATGTTAAAGGCAATATCCTATATTAATAAAAATAATAGACAAATAAAAATGGAAGATCTAACACCAATAGATAAAAAGACAGTTATATACAAGTTAAATAAAAAAGGAATAGAAGCTTATGGCTACAAGGTAAAGGAAGAAGAGATATAGATGAAAAGGGGAGCTATGTATATTCGAGTTAGTACAAATGATCAAATCGAATATAGCCCTGAAGCACAGAAGAATGCTATATTAAACTATGCGGAAAAAAACAATATAACCATCCAACCCGACAATATATTCCTTGATGAAGGAATTAGTGGAAAAAAAGCAGAAAAAAGACCAGCTTTTATGGAAATGATAAAATTAGCAAAGAAAAAGCCAAAACCTTTTGATGTGATACTTGTTCACAAATTCGATAGATTTGCAAGAAATAGAGAAGATAGTGTTGTTTATAAATCTTTATTACGAAAAGAATGTGGTATTAAAGTTATCAGTATAACAGAACAAATGGAAGATGATAAATTCTCAATTATACTTGAATCCATGTTAGAAGCAATGGCAGAATATTATAGTTTGAACTTAGCAGATGAAGTAAAAAAAGGAATGACAGAAAAAGCAAAAAGAGGTGGTTTTCAATCAAGGACACCATTAGGTTATTATATTGATGAAAGAGGGAAACCGCCCAAAATAGTTCCGGAAGAAGCCCAAATTATAAGATTTATTTATAATAAGTTTGTCTATGATCAATGGACATTTTATGAAATAGCAAAAAATTTAAATGATGCAGGATTTAGGACAAAAGAAGGCAATCTCTTTGAAAAAAGAAGTATCAAATACATATTAGAAAACCCACTTTATTCAGGCATTACAAGATGGAATTATAGAAAAAATCAGAAGATTAATGATGAAAATCAGTGGGTACTGTCAGAGGGAAGTCATGAACCTATTGTATCAAAAGAATTATATAATCAGGCCATTGAAAAAATAGAGTGCATAAATCAACGCTATGGTAAAAAAGACAGACCAACTTTGGAGTATGGTCATTGGTTGTCAGGTATTCTTAAATGTGCCTATTGCGGGGGGGCGGTAACTTTAGGAGGAAGTAAGAAATATAGATATTATCGTTGCAATAAGCATCTAAAAGGATCATGCCAATACAATAATCAAATACGTTTAGAACAATTAGAGGAAATAATCTTAAATAAAATCAGAGTAGATATAGGCAGTATAGAGTTGAAAATTATAAACTCAACTCATTCGAATGTTAAAATTGAAATTGACATATTAAAGAAACAGCTAAAAAAAGTATTAAAAAAATATGAATTATCAAAAGAAGCATTCTTATCAGAAGTTGATTCCTTAGAAGAGTATATTAAGAACAAAAAAATAATCTGTGAGGAAGAAATTATAATTAATAATAAATTAAAAACACTTACAGATAAAAATATTGGGTTATCTAATATGGTTGATGAAAAGATTAATGGGTATAAATTATTAGTGGACCATAGGAATTCAGTAAGTATAAAGAACAAAGTAATACGATCTTTCATTGAAAAAATATTAATAGATAAACCTAATGAAATTATACATATATACTATCATTAGAGTAAAATGTATAAAATAAATAAAAAATAAAGCTTAATAAAAAACTTTATAAAAAATTTTATATAAAGTGTAAGAAAACCACCTCTTCAATTGTTATATATTAAGAGGAGGTTTTTTTATGGCGTAAACAATAAGAAAATTCAAAGGAAAGAAGAGCTGTTAGATAGTCTTCCCAGTTGATAAAAATGGATGAATCAGTTAATATTAGATTTAACAAATGTTAAGTCATTTGTTAGAACTAAAAACTGAGGTTGAAAGGAGCGTATTAAGAATACTGTAGTATTCTCTAATAATGACTATGATATTTTTATTAACGATAGAAGATGAAATTGTAAGAAGTAAGCTTGAAGAAATATACTATATGTATTCTAAGGATATATATAGATGCGCTTTTAAAATATTAAAAACACATCACAGTGCCGAAGATATTGTACAAAATACTATAATGAAGTTAATTGATAATCTTGAAAATATTGAAGATGTTAACAGTAAAAAAACAAAATCATATATATTAACAATTGCCACAAATATGGCAATAAATATGATAAAAAAGAATAAGAAAATTGTTAACTTGGAAAAAAACCATGAAGAAAGATTAGTTGACGATACAGATTTAGAAAAGTATATGTTAAATTTAGAAACTTGTAGTGAAATAGCAGCAACACTTAGTAAAATTAATCCAAATTATGCAGATATATTAATGTTAAAATACTTTCACGAATACTCAAATGCTGAAATCGCTGAAATTCTTCAAATTAATGAAAACAATGTACATATCAGATTGCATAGATCTAAAAGGGAGTTATTAAAGCAATTTGAGGAGGGGTTTAAATGAGCAATGTAAATAAAGAGAAAACTCAACGTATTGTTGAGAATTATCTATATTTGTTAGGACATGAAAGAGCTAAAATTATATGTGATGAATTTGAAATGGATGAAGAAATTCAAAATATTGAAGTGCCAGAAAGTATTGATAAGTGGTTTGAAGATTTTAATCGAAAATATAAAAAGAAACAGCGTAATATTGCAAGAAGAAAAATGGGTTTGATCTATGGGAAAAGAATTGCATCTATTATGTTAGTTCTTCTATTATCGTTTACTGTTTTAACGGTGAGTGTAGAAGCTTTTAGACATAGAGTTATTTCATTTATTATGGAAGTTTATGATGAATATACAGCCATTCAATTTATAGGCAGTGATAATGACATGAAGAAAGTATCAACTGGTTCCTCTCTTTATGCATACCCTACTCATATTCCAGTAGGTTTCGAAGTAGATGATATAAATGATAGTGGAAATCTAAAAAGTATTCTTTTTATAAATGAATCAGAACAGTATATTAGATTAATGCAAGCACCTTTAGAGGTAAGGATATCTATAGATACTGAAGATGCTATAACTAAAAGCTTTGAAATTAATGGTTTTGAGGCCCTTTTAGTTAATAAATTAGATCTATATCAAATTATATGGCATGATGAACAGTATGTTTATCATATAATATCTAATTATGAAGTAAATGCTATATTAAAACTTGCTAGAAGTGTAAGTTTATTAAAATAAATTTTAAAATAGTGTAAGAAAACATCCTTCTCAATTGTTATATATGAGAGGGAGTTTTTTTCTTGTCAAAAACCAAGGTGCAAAATCAAACACCTAATTATTTTTTTGATGCTTTTTTCCAACAAAAAAAATACAAAAAGAAGAAAGAGGTTTTAATATGAAAAAAATTAAAAAGATAATATGTTTAACATTAATGATTATGGCATTTTCAATAACAGTTAGTGGATCAACCACAGAAATTGCTGGAGTAGAAGAGAATGGTCTTATTTTTCAGCCTATGTATTCCTATATTAACAGTGTATCTACCTATCTAGATATATCTTCAGGAGGTACTGCTGCTGGAACTGCTAGTGTTAGCACTAGAAATGCAGATAGCATACGTCTTACTATGCAATTTCAAAGGTATACAAATGGATCTTGGCAAACAATAGTAAACTATGGGCAAACAACACAAGGAAATTCAGCATATATGTATAGAACTGAACCAGTATCTAAAGGGTTTGAATATAGAGTTAGGTTAATAGTAGAAGTTTTCTCAGGCGGAAGGCTTGTTGAAACAACAACTGAAATAAGTAATTATGTATTATATTAATCAACTTATGGCGCTTGCTTCCTAAGAGGCACAAGCTTAGTTGAAAATGTAATTGTCAAATCCCTGCGAGCAAGTTGCAGATTAGACTTTCAGACAATATAAAAGGATACAGCGTATAAAATGTTTTAATGTATCAGAAAAATAAAAGGTGATTTAAATGAAATTTGTTTTAATTGGAATAGTAATGATAACAATTATACTCCTTATTTATTATAAAAAAAATAAAGAGGATTCTCTTGAAATTGATGTAGAAGAAACTTTGCCATCGAATATTCTTTTCTATCGTAAGAAGGATAGAACGAGTTTATTATCAGATATAGAATATTTTGTGTCCTATTTTAGAACAGTTTTTTATATTATTATTGAAAAAGATAATGAATATGAAGTGCGTGAATATGATGTTCCTAGATATGAAGAAAAAATAAAAATAAGCATACCTAAGGATAGTAATATTATACTTTCTATGCATCAGAATAGAATGATTCACGCCAATCTGTATCTAGAATTACACCAAGAAGATATTAAATTAGAGGATATAGAGATTTTTGCCATTGACTCTCCAATGAAAAGCAATGAGTTTGTATTCGGAGTAAGTGACTTTAGAAAAAACTTTCTCTTTAAAAGCAAAGACAATCAGTTATATAATTTTTCTATTGCTTATGAAAGTTTAGGGGCTGACGGGGAAGTGTATTATAAACACAATTTTTATTTAGTAAAACAATCTTAATCGTTATTAATGTTACATACAAAAGAGTTTGAGAAGAGAGGCGGTATATACTGTCTCTTTTTTTACTGCCTATTGCAATAAGGTCATCCAACCAGGACACTGAACCATTCTCCCATCACAATATTGGGTTAATATAGGCTGTATAATATTAGGTCGGGCCAAATAATTTACAAATATAGCATCAACAACTTGAGAGATATTTTCATAAATATTTCTGCCATATATCCATTTTTGATCAAATGCAGTTGAAGAAGTTATTGTAAAGTTTTGTCCTTTGCCTCTATACCATTCAGTAAAAACCCGGTTTAGTGTAAAGGATAAAATTGATAATGTATTTGCTTGTATTGTCGCTTCAGGCCAAGTGGCATAAATTTCGCTAGATGCTACGTTTTTAATATAGTCTTTAAAGCGCACCCAATAATTTCGTGCTGATGCATCTGCAGGAGGTCCATCATGTACAATGATAAACTCAGGAATTACTGGCTCTCTTAAAACGATTTCACCAGTTTCTGCAATATCTTTAACTTCATCTTCTGGAATTTTTGGTGGGTACTCGAAAAAAAGAGTGTGGGGGCCGATAACAATAGACTCACCATTTAATTGTTGAGCATTCACACCATTCCCTACTGGAATAACTTCTATATCTTGAAGAGCTTTTCTTTCTGGAAGTAATTGAATGCCATTGACAACAACTGGTTCATAGCCAGGAGTAGTGACAGTGCAAGTGTATTCAGCATAAGGTTGTTCAGGAGAAGGCTCAAGGCTGTATTCTATTGGTGGAGCTGGCAGTTCAATAGTAGGGGTTTTCCCAGAAACATTAGTATTGATTACTTCAATTTGGGAGTTAGGAACACCAGTATAACCAATTGATATTTCAGCGCCTTCAATAGGTACAAAGCCAACATCAGTTCTAACATTTACTTCTAAGGACCCAAAGGATTGGGTTTCCATTTGAGCAGGGTATACAAATTTTCTACGCATAAATATCCTCTTTCTAAAAACTCTTACTACAAATATATGAACAATGAAAGAGAAAATGAACCTATCACCAAATAAAATCTTAAATTGACAGGAATACATAACTATTTTAGAATTGAATATGAAAGTCTAATGTGCAAACTTGCTGGAAAGAGCTTGGAGATTAGACTTTCAGGGAAACTTGTGGTTCTTACAAAGGGAGACATAAGTGGAGTTGATATGTAATAAAAAGAATACTATCAGTTATATTAACAGATAGCATTCTACGAGGGGAGAACAATATATTGAACAGAGATACAAATAAAATCTATATTAATAAAACCTATAAAACATCTTCTCGTGTGTATGAAAAATTCTTTGTTAGCTAACATAATATAAGTGAAACATCTATATTAAAAAAGAATTATTAATTTGTATCTCTGTATCCATTATTATATCCACAATAGTTAAAGATATTCATAAACTAGGATTTTAAAAAGACAAAACAAAAGAAAGTAGTGAAGAAATTATGAATTTAGCAAATTATATCGATCATACTATATTGAAAGCAGATACAACAAAAGAAGAAGTTATTCAAATATGTAAAGAAGCCATAGAGTATGAATTTGCTTCTGTATGTGTAAATTTATATTATACAAAACTAGTAAATGAATTATTAAAAAATACAGAGGTTAAGACAACAACAGTTATAGGATTTCCACTTGGAGCTGTAACGACTGAAGTAAAAGTATTTGAAACAGAAAAGGCAGTAGAATATGGAGCAGATGAAATTGATATGGTAATGAATATTGGTGCTCTAAAAAATAAAAATTATGAAGAGGTATTAAATGATATAAAAGAAGTGAAAAAAGCGTGTAACAATAAAGCCATATTAAAAGTTATTATAGAAACAGCATTATTGACGGGAGAAGAAAAAGAAATGGCTTGTAAACTCTCACTAGAAGCAGGAGCTGATTTTGTAAAGACATCCACAGGTTTTAGCACAGGTGGCGCCACAGTAGAAGATATTCAATTAATGAAAAATATTGTTAAAGATCAAGCTAAAGTTAAAGCTTCTGGAGGCATAAGAGATAAAGAAACAACTATTGCGATGATTAACGCAGGTGCAGATAGAATTGGTGCAAGTGCATCTGTACATATTGTAACAGGGGAGCATTCCATTGGGAGTGGGTATTAGTCTTTTAGTGGCTTATATCAGAATCATTTCTGATATAAGCCACTTTTAAATTAAAGGACCACTAAACTTATTAAATGGGTTAAGATGTTGTATTTAAAAATTCATTCAATGCTTCTAATAGCAAATCATTTTCTCTTGGTTTTAGAAAACAAAAACGAATAAAACGATCATTTAAAAATGGAAAGGAAGAACAGTCTCTAACCATTATATTTTTACGAACCAAATATTCAAATACCATAGTTGAAGTAACACTAGGGTCTAATAGCTTTACAAGTAAAAAATTGGCACTAGGGTTATATACTTTTACCGAATCCCAATGACTCATGGTTTCAAAAATCCTTTTTCTTTCAGAAGCAATAAGGTTCTTAGTTTCAGTGATATATGCTTGATCTGAAAACATGATTTCACCAGCAAAACTGGCCAATGTATTAATGGCCCAAGGATTTTGTTTGGCATTCATTTCTTTTATTAAGTCTTCATTACTACATATACCATAACCTAAACGTAACCCAGGAGCAGCAAAGAATTTTGAGATGCCTCTAAGTATAATGAGGTTGTTATAAAACTCTGTTAAAGGAACTGCCGATATAACATTGATGTCTTCTGAAAATTCAACATACGTTTCATCAATCATAACAAAGACATTGTTCTTTTTACAATGATCTAGTATGGATCGTATAGAGCTTTGGGTAATGGCTGTAGAAGTAGGATTATTTGGATTACAGATAACCAATAAATCAATTTCTTTAGTTAATTGTTTATTGAGATTTTCAATGTTTATTTCAAAATGATTCTCTTCTTCTAAAGGAAAATAATAAGATGCCCCACCTGTTAAAGCAATCTCCCGTTCATATTCAGAGTAGGTTGGACCAATAATAATGGCATTTTTAGGTTTTTTTAAATGCATCACAAGAGATATAAGTTCAGTTGAACCATTGCCAACAATAATGTTCTCATAATTTGTCTCACAATAGTCTCCAATACTTTTTCTCAAATTAGTATAATCTCTATCTGGATAAGTTGTTATAATATCAATATTAGAAGCCAATTCATTTTTTAGTAAAGGTGAAATCCCAAGGGGATTAACATTTGAACTATAATTAATAACTGCTTCTTTTGAAATCTGGTATATTTGTTCTATTTTTTCTAGGTCACTGCCGTGAAAGTGGTTGTTATTCGTATTCATAGAATCCCTCTTCGTATTATTATTGTTGAATGTTTATTATATAAAGTGTTATAATTATTATAACTGTTTATTTAAAAAAAGCAAATAAACTAATATGAGTATGTTTATCAACATTAGTTCATAAAAGGATGACAATAATGACAAAATTACTTGATGCTATAAAAAAATTTTTTCAAAAACTCTTTAATAAATCTCAAATAGAGGAAGTCACATTTGATATTGATGATGAAAATGACCGAAAAAGGTATATCGAAGCCATTTGTGATGATATTAGTCTAGCACACAAACAAATTCGAATCATTAAACCAGAACTAGATGAAGTTCAATCCATACTATCAGACTATCAAAAACTTGAAAAACTTCCAGATAATATTAAAGAAACTTTAATTGGGGATGTTGTAGAATTAATTAAATTCAGAGAAGCAAGAGAAACCTATAAGATATCTTTAAATATTGATCCAAGATTAGCCCATTTAGAAATTTATGAAGATCATATGGAAGAAGTTTTATTGAAGATGAATGAATTAGAGGCACGTCAAAGTCTTATTAAAAGAGACTTAGAACACCTTGAAGGTGAAAAATCTGAATTAAATTATCAAAGAAATAAAATAAATAAATCAAGACAAATGGTCAAAATAACTTCTATTTCATTTTTTTGCCTATTTTCTTTATTCCTTGTTATTTTTACCATGCTAAGCAGTGTGTATAATAAAGACGTTACAATAGGAAGTATAGGATTACTAATTATTTCCTTAATATATGTATTATTTATTTATCACTTTAAAAGAAAATCTGTTCTTAGGTTATCTAAGAATGATAAATTACTAAAAAAAGCTTTAGAGTATATAAAAAGAGTTCAAATTAAATATGTTAATAATACAAATCTTTTAGAATATGAATATAAAAAATATAAAGTGAATACGTGTAATGAACTAAGGTACCTATGGGACCAATATAAAAAACAAAAAGAGGAACAAGAAGTTTATAGACAAGCAACGAATAATCTAGATATATTAGAAGATGAAATATTAGGAAAGCTTAAAGGTATTTATATAGAAAATCATATTAAGATATTAACAGAAATTGATTTGTTAGTAGATGAATCAAAGAAAGAAGAATATATGAGTAATATGACCAGTCTTCATACAAAGTTAAAAGAGCAAATGAATTTCAACAAAGGTATTTTAGAAACATCAGGTAATAAATTGAAAATATTAACAAAACACAATGGTGTTGTTCAGTCTGAAGTTGAAGCAATTTTAGAACGTAAAAAAGAAGAGCATAATATTTTATAAGACAATACTAAAAATCCTTGACAAATTATTAAACTTTCTATACCATAATATAAAAGTATGATTTTCAACTTGCTTTCAATGAAACTTATGACACTTGGGAACTAAGAGGCATAAGGTGAGTAAGTGAATATTAAATTTAAGGTAAATGTAATGATGGAGAAGAGTACATAGGAATCCTGAAAGAGAGGAAAACCCATTGGCTGAAAAGTTTTCTCAGTTTAATTCTTATGGAAGGTAGCTCTTGAACAGTTAATCTGAACTAATAGTAGGATTAAACGGGTAACTCCGTTAAAAGTTTTGAGTGCTTTGTGTATTTGAATTAAGGTGGTACCGCGGTCTTTTCGTCCTTAGGAATGAAAGGGCCTTTTTTGTTTTAAATTAATGTTTTCAACGAAACTTGTGTCTCCTACACAGAAAGAGGCATAAGTTGAGTTAATAAATTAGATAGAGAATGAGGTGACTTATGGTAGTTTTTGGAAGTATATTAGTTGTAATAGGTGCAATTCTTTTTGTTATGAGTTGGGTTATAGGGAGACGAAAAGGTGTTAATGTTGATAAAGAATTCATGGAACTTTTGTTTCAGATGAAATTTGTGATTAAGGTTATTGGGGCCGTTTTTATTGCTGTAGGTGGAATGATTGTTATGTTTTATTAAAATTCATGGCTGCTTTCGTATGGGAGTATCTATACAAAACAGTTCCAATAAATATTTTATGAAAAACTAAGTGCGTTTCGATTAATATTTCTAAGCCTTAAAACTCCCTTCGGTCAAACAGTTAAGGCTTTTAACGAAATATGAATCTACACTTACTAAGGTTTTCTATAAAATATTTAAAAGTCACTTGTTTTGCATAGATATTCCCATACTAATGTCTTGATTTTTACAATGAGAAAATGAAAAAGTATTTACTTAAAACTTATAAAAAGAAATATGGAGGATTTATAAATGGAGCGAAATCTTGAAAAAACTTATGATCCATCAATTGTTGAAGATCGTCTTTACAAGAAATGGATTGATAAAAATTATTTTCATGCTGAGGTAGATGAGAGTAAAAAGCCTTTTACAATTGTTATTCCACCGCCAAATATTACAGGGCAACTCCATATGGGACATGCCTTAGATAATACGTTGCAGGATATTTTAATTAGATATAAGCGTATGCAAGGGTTTAATGCCCTTTGGCAACCAGGTACAGACCATGCTAGTATTGCCACAGAAGTTAAGATTGTGAATCAAATGGCTAGTGAAGGGTTAACAAAAGAAGACCTTGGAAGAGAAGGTTTTATGGAAAGAGCTTGGAAGTGGAAAGAAGAATATGGTGGTATTATCATCGATCAGTTAAAGAAGCTTGGCGCTTCTTGTGATTGGGAAAGAGAAAGATTTACATTAGATGAAGGTTGTTCAGATGCGGTTTTAGAAGTTTTTGTAAGGTTATATGAAAAAGGATACATATACCGTGGTGCAAAAATTATCAATTGGTGCCCTGTATGTCAAACAACCATTTCTGATGCTGAAGTTGAACATGAAGAAAAGCAAGGGAATTTTTGGCATATTAAATATCCTATTAAAGATTCAGATGAATTCATCCAAGTGGCAACAACTAGACCTGAAACAATGCTTGGAGATACTGCAGTAGCAGTACACCCTGAAGATGAAAGATATGCCCATTTAATTGGTAAAAAAGTTGTATTGCCATTAGTAAATAGAGAGATACCAGTTATAGCAGATGAGTATGTTGATAAAGAATTTGGAACAGGAGTTGTAAAAATAACACCTGCCCATGACCCAAATGACTTTGAAGTAGGCTTAAGACATGAATTGCCACAAATCAATGTAATGAACGACGATGGAAGCATTAATGAAGAAGGTGGCAAGTATAAAGGGTTATCTAGATATGATGCAAGAAAAGCAGTTGTAAAAGATCTTGAAGAATTAGGATTCTTAGTAAAAATAGAAGATCATAAACATAATGTGGGTATGCATGACCGTTGTAATACAGTAGTTGAGCCATTAATTAAGATGCAGTGGTTTTTAGCAATGGAGGAGCTGGCTAAGCCTGCTATAGAAGCATATAAAAAAGGTGATTTAAAATTTGTTCCTGACAGATTTGGAAAAGTCTATCTTCATTGGTTAGAGAATATAAGAGATTGGTGTATATCAAGACAATTATGGTGGGGGCACCGTGTTCCAGCCTACTATTGTAGTGATTGTAAAGAAATTATTGTATCCAAAGAAGTGCCATCTCAATGTAAATGTGGCAGTGAAAAAATCCATCAAGATGAAGATTCTTTAGACACTTGGTTTAGTTCAGCATTATGGCCTTTTTCAACATTAGGTTGGCCTAATAATACAAAAGACTTAGAGTATTTCTATCCAACAGATGTATTGGTTACTGGATATGACATTATATTTTTCTGGGTTGTTAGAATGGTATTCTCTGCAATAGAGCATACAGATAAATTACCATTCCATACTGTTTTAATTCATGGACTGGTTAGAGATGCTCAAGGAAGAAAAATGAGTAAAAGTCTTGGAAATGGTATTGATCCATTAGAAATTATTGAAAAATACGGTTCAGATGCTTTAAGATTAACCCTTGTTACAGGAAATGCTCCAGGAAATGATATGCGTTTCCATTGGGAAAGAGTAGAATCTAGTAGAAACTTTGGTAATAAAATATGGAATGCTTCAAGGTTTATTCTTATGAATCTTGAAAATACATCTATTGAAGAAATAAACTTAAGTGAGTTAACTCAAGCAGACAAATGGATTTTATCAAAGGTAAATAAGTTAGCTCAAGATGTAACAGATAATATGGATAACTATGATTTAGGAATCGCTGTTGGAAAATTATACGATTTCATATGGGAAGAGTTTTGTGATTGGTATATAGAAATGGTTAAGCCAAGATTATACAACGAAGAAGATACAACAAAAAATGCTGCTTTATGGACACTTAAAACAGTATTAATTCAATCCTTAAAATTATTACATCCATATATGCCATTTATAACAGAAGAAATATTCACTTTTATAGAGGAAAAGGAAGAATCTATTATGATTTCAGAGTGGCCTAAGTACAAAGAAGAGTGGAACTTTGAAAAAGATGAACAAGAAATTGAAATCATCAAAGAAGCTGTTAGAGGCATTAGAAATGTTAGAGCAGAAATGAATGTCCCACCAAGTAAGAAAGCAAAAGTATTTGTTGTTTCTGAAAAAGAAAGTATTAAAGAAATCTTTACAAAAGCAAAAGTGTTCTTTTCAACATTAGGCTATGCAAGTGAAGTTGTCGTTCAAGAGGACAAAGGTGGCATAGATACAGATGCGGTATCGACAGTTATACCTGACGCTACAATTTTTATGCCTTTTGCAGAACTAATTGATATTGAAAAAGAAATCGAAAGATTAGAAAAAGAAAAAGGCAAACTAGAAAAAGAATTAGAAAGATCTACTAAAATGTTAGCTAATGAAAGTTTTGTTAGTAAAGCACCAGCTAATAAACTAGAAGAAGAAAAAGCTAAACTAGAGAAGTATAGAACGATGATGAATCAAGTAAAAGAAAGAATCGACCAATTAACATCTAGATAATACAAAAAGGAAGACCAAATGAAAAAAGGGTCTTCCTTTTTGTTCTTTTATTCCTCAGAAGAGATGATTTTAATATTAATATCAGCTCCTACTACAGCAATGATTTTATTATGGCTATAAACTGGAAAAGAAACTGTTACACATGGGTTTTTTGATATAGCAGAAATATAAGTAGAAGATATAAATTCTTTTCCTTTAATGCTTTCTTGAAACCATTCTCTAACATTGGCATTGGCGATTCCAGCTGGAGGGTTAGAATATACAAAGCTACCACTTATATCATTCACCCAAATGGCTTCTAATTTATCATTAGCATTCAATATATCATCTGTTTGTTCTTTAATCAATGAAGGGTTTTTTATATCGAAAGTATTGTTATGACATATGTTCATAATCATTTCATTTAACCAACTTAATAGTGAGTTTGCCAATTCATTGATTTGTGTCATGTTATTTTCTAGTATATTTAAGTTGGATTTTTGGGTTAATGTTATTAATGAACCAGCAGAATCATTTAAGGCTTTTTCAAGTTGCTTCATATGTATCACCTGCTCATTTTGCTCTCTTATAGATCTAAAAATTTGATTAAAACTTTCTGTAGTGGCATCAGAAGTATCTTTCATTTTTAGGATGGCTTCTCTAATCTTATTTAATAAATCTTTCTCAGACTTACTCATTTCAACTATATCCTTAACACCACCTTGAACCATTTCAAAAGAATCTTCGATCTTATTTAAATGGTATTGGATATTATTTGTGTGAGCCACAGCATCTTCAACTTTGTTTGAATTGAGAGCATTTTGTTCCGTAACTTGATTCACATCATAATAAATGGTTTCGATTAAATTAGATATATTGGTAACAGCTGAGTTACTTTCTTCAGCAAGATTTCTTATTTCACTTGCTACTACGCCAAACCCTTTTCCATATTCACCAGCACGAGCAGATTCAATTGAAGCATTTAATGAAAGTAAGTGTGTTTGTTTAGCAAAACCTTCTACTGTTTTTAAGATGTTTTGGATTTCATTAAAAGAGTTTTTTAGCTGATCTATATTATCAGAGGTTTGCATATTAGATTGAGCAATAGAATCAATAATGTTTATTATACCATATATTTCATCTAACCCTAGCTTAATAGTTGCTTGAGAGTTCATACTGTTTTCAAGTAAAGTATTTGTAATAGTAGATGATTTTTTTAGGATTTCTTGAATATGCTCTGAAGAATCTACTGTTTGTTCAACAGCATCTTGATTTAAAGTATTTAAATGATTTAATTGAATGGATTGATTGTTAAGGATATTAAAGTGCTGTTCATTATTTTGTAAACTTACTTCCATCCGATTGGTTACTGCGGTTATTTGGTCCGAGACGACTTGAGTTTCAAAAGTATATTCTAATAACTGATGCTTCAAATTGTTAATACACTGGGCTATTATTTTATTTTTTCCAGTGAATTCATCAATGATTATTGTAGAAGAGTAATCACCTTGTAAGATGCTGTTAGCAAATATAGACAGCTTGTTTATTTGAGCATTAAACATAAGACCACCACCTGGAGTTTAATTATAATAAGACATAAAAAGCCAATGGATTATTAAAATCCACTGGCCCCATTGCCTAAAAATATACTAAGGATATTATATAATATAAAAATATTATTGTCAAATTTTAGAAAATTAATAGGTAAGATGATAAAGGAACACATTGTCGAAAAAAAGAAATTAATACTGCAATTAACAGAACTAAAGAAGAATAAACTCTTATAATGTAAAATGGTTATATTATAAAATATAAAAATTCTAATATAACACATAAAACCATTGATTTTTATTGAAATACGAGATATTATAGTTATAAAAGCATTTCAGGTCTGGAATTAAAACAAATTATAATAAAAATAAAAACAAATAAATATAACTGTATAATTTTAATTTTGAAAAAAATGATTTTGAAGTTTACATAAATATACAATTAGAAGGAGAGAGGAAATGATTAACTTTGATGAAGAGATTAAAAAATTCAAACCATGTTTAGAAATTGAAGATACGGAGGATTCTGTTTACAATTACGATTCAAAAGATATATCTGATATATTGCAAGAGATATTAAAAGAAATGAAAAACACAAATTGATATAAAAACATAGGGTGGGAAAGATATGATATGTCCTAAATGTACAAAAGATATTAATAAAAATAATTTTTGTGAGCATTGCAATATGGAAGTAAAACTTTATAAAAAAATAATGAACACATCAAAATATCTGTATAATAAAGGATTACAACAGACGAAGATACGTGATTTAAGTGGCGCGATAGATTATCTAAAAAGATGTTTAAAATATGATAAAACAAATATTGATGCAAGAAATTTACTTGGATTAATTTATTTTGAAATTGGTGAAGTTGTTTTAGCCCTTGAACAATGGATTATAAGTAAAAATTATGATAGCAAGGATAATATAGCAGATTTTTATATTGATGAAGTACAAAACAATCAACACAAATTAGATCGATTGAATACTGCAATAAAAAAATACAATCAAGCTTTAAATTATATTAATCAAAACAGCGCTGACTTGGCTATTATTCAATTAAAAAAGGTAGTAAGTTTAAATCCTAATTTCATAAAAGCACATTGTGTATTGGCATTATTGTATATGAGAGCAGAAGACTTAGATAAGGCAAAAAAATCATTATTAAAAGTATTAGCAATAGATAAAAATAATTATACGGCGCTAAGGTATTTTGAAAGCTTAAGTGAGCATAATGACTCAAACACATTTGAATCTGAAGATGTTTTATTACCACAAATAGATAACAAGAAACCTAATAAGGCAAATAAAAAATCCTTTTCATCAGATAAATTCGATTATATTTATCAAGGGGGATATATATTCCTTGGTTTAGCCATTGGGGTATTAATTATGAGTTTCTTGGTGTTACCAACTAGAATAAATTCTAAGAATAATGTGATTAATGAATTAACAGAAGAGAAAAGAGCTATTACCAATGAGACAAGTAGTACAATCAAACATTTAGAAACTCAAATAAATAGTTTAGAAGGAGATCTAACAGTTACTTTAGAGGAATTAGAGGAATATCAACAAAGAAGTGAATATGTTAAAGCACTAGAACAATTACAAAGAGCCATTGAGATTCATCTAACTGGAGATAGAGTGGCAACAGCTGACGCAATGTATGATGTAGACTCTAATGCATTAGACACTACAGTGGCAAGTAGGATTTATAATAGTATAAGAGAGATTGCTTATCCTGAAGCAGCAAGACAATATTATAATAGAGGGTATAATGATTATCAAAGAGGTAACCTTACGTCAGCAGTTGAAAATTTGACAAAAGTTCTTAGATATGATATTCAAGACCGATTTTCAGGTGATGCGTTATACTTTGCAGGTAGAAGTTATCAAAGGCTAGATCAAAATCAAAAAGCCATTGAAATTTTTAATCAGGTAATAGAAAATTACCCAGGAACAACAAGAGCAACTAATGCTCAGTATTATAGAAGCTTAATACCGGATTAATAGTGAAAGCTATTAATCCACCTTTTTAGTCACTGAATGGGAAAAATTGTAAAATACTCAAAATACTGTAAATTTATAGGAGGATACCAATGAATGTAGAATGTAAAATAGTAGATAGAAATTTAATTGTTATTATGTTGGGAGAATTAGATCATCATAATGCTAAAGTAGTAAGGGAAAAAATTGATAAATTAATAGAGAGAAATAATATACAAAATATTATTTTTGATTTTGGTCATATGGATTTTATGGATAGTTCTGGAATAGGCGTTATAATGGGAAGATATAAAAATTTAAATAGTATCGGTGGAAGCGTAGGTGTAACAAATGTAAAACCTAGCGTGGACCGCATTTTCAATTTATCAGGATTGTATAAGATTATTAGCAAGTACGAAAGTATTAATGATGCACTAAAGGTAATATAGAAATGGGGGAAAAACAAATGATGCACAATAATGAAATGAAAATTGATTTTGATAGCCGTTCGGAAAATGAAGCATTTGCAAGGGTTGTTGTTGCTGCATTTGCAGCACAATTAGATCCTACATTAGAAGAAATTTCTGATATTAAAACAGCTGTATCAGAAGCTGTAACCAATGCAATTATCCATGGTTATGAAAACAAAGAAGGAAAAGTACATATTACCTGCAGACTATATGATACTGAGGTATATATTGAAGTTATTGATAGTGGAACAGGAATAGAAGATATTGAGCAAGCTAGGGAGCCATTATATACATCTAAGCCAGAGCTTGAAAGATCAGGGATGGGATTTACAGTGATGGAAAGTTTTATGGATGAGGTATTTGTTGAGTCAACTCCGAACAACGGCACAAAAATAATTATGAAAAAGAAAATACAAAGCCGAATAGAAGAGTAATAAAGGAAGTGTTTAAATGGATAGAACATTGGGGTTGATTAAACAAGCACGTGAGGGAGACCAATTTGCTCGGGAAACATTAGTTGAAGAAAATATTGGTCTTATTTGGAGCATAGTAAAAAGATTCACAAATAGAGGGTATGAATTAGACGATTTATTTCAAATAGGAAGCATAGGTCTTATCAAAGCTATTGATAAATTTGATTTGTCTTATGATGTAAAATTTTCAACATATGCCGTACCTATGATATTAGGAGAAATAAAAAGATTTCTTAGAGATGATGGGATTATAAAAGTGAGTAGATCATTAAAAGAAATTGCTAATAAAGTTAGAATAACGAAGGATACATTAAGTAAAAAACTAGGTAGAGAGCCGACTATTGATGAGATTTCAGTAGCAATAGAAGTTAGTACAGAAGATATCGTAATGGCATTAGAATCTAATGCTGAAGTAGAATCCCTTTATAAAACAATACATCAAGGTGATGGAAATCCTATTTATTTGATAGATAAATTAGACCAATCTGTAGATGACAGTGATTTGATGCTAGATAAAATAGCACTTAGAGAAGTTATAAAAGATTTGAAGCCAAAGGAAAAAGAAATTATTATACTTCGGTATTTTAAAGATAAAACTCAAACGGAGATAGCAAATGAAATAGGTATATCACAAGTTCAAGTTTCTAGATTAGAGAAAAAGATTTTAACACAAATAAGAGCAAAGCTATCATAAAAACCCTTTTAGGGTTTTTTTTATGCCCTTTTTAAAAACATCATAAAATAAATTTAGTTTAAAAATTTCCAGAATATATTATGAAATATTCCTAAAAATATAATAAGACCATAAGCCAAAATAAAACAAATATGGGGTGATTTATATATGAAAAAAAATTATGGATTAATAATATCTCTGAGTGTTGTGGTTGTTTTATCATTGCTTTTAATTTGGTACGTGTATACGATTCCAGAAGACAATGTGGTATATAAAGGTACATTTGTTGAAGATAACAGAATTCTAAAGGGTTGAGTTTATGCAAACGACTAGCATATACATTAAAGCATCAAAAAAAACAATACTTGATAAAAAGAATGTAAAAATAGAAGATATTGCAAAAGTAGAAGGTGATAACCCTGCAGTTGTTAATGAAATTAAAAAATTAACTATTTTAACAATTAAAAAAGACATAAAAAAAAATTATGTAGTTTCTATCTTAGAAATTATACGTATTATTCAAAGTAATGTTAAAAATATTGATATCCAAAATGTTGGGGAAACTGATTTTATAATATGCTATTGGCCTAATATGACCAAAGAAAATAAAGCAGTAACATTATTAAAAGTTATATCCGTTTGTCTCATTTTATTTACAGGTGGGGCTATTGCAATAATGACATTCCATACAGATGCAGCTGTTCCAGATGTGTTTAAAGAAATATATAGAATTTTTACAGGAGTTACTACTGAAAATCCAACGATACTAGAGATTTCATACTCTATAGGGTTAGCGGTAGGAATCATTGTGTTCTTTAATCATTTTACAAAAGTTAAAATTATGGAGGATCCAACACCTATAGAAGTTGAAATGAGGTTATATGAAAAAAATGTAGAGGATAGTATTATAGAATCTCTAGTTGATGAAGGGAATGAAGTAGATGTGGATTAACTATATACTATTAGTTATTATTGGTTTTGGGGCAGGAATAGTAATTTCTGGCGGTGTTTTTGCTTTTATTGCAGTTATCGGTGTGGTTCCTAGATTAATACAAAAAACCAATACCAATGATTATGTAAGAGTATATGAAGACAGTATTACGCTTGGAGGTATTTTTGGAGCCATCTCTTTGGTTACAGACATAAGGGTACCAATCGGTCTTCTAGGGTCATCTATATTTGGTATGTTCTCCGGAATATTTATTGGGGCATTAGCTGTATCTCTTGCTGAAGTATTAAATGTTATTCCCATTCTAACAAGAAGAATCAATCTACATGTAGGGATATCGTATTTTATTATTTCTCTTGCATTAGGTAAAATGATGGGTTCTTTAATTTATTATATACTGCCTGGATTTGCACGTTATAAATAGGAGGAATATTAATGGAAAAAAAGCAAAATCAACAAAAAATAAATAAAGAATATAATGAGTTGGTTAAAAAAATATCTCCAAAACCAAATATAGTTAGAAACTGTTTTAGGGCATTTTGGGTTGGAGGTTTAATATGTGTTATTGGACAAGGCATTTTTAGACTCTATGAGAGTTGGGGTCATAATATAGAAAATGCTACAAACTTTACTGCAATCACTTTAATTTTTTTCGGTGCCCTTTTAACGGGTCTAGATATTTATAGTAAAATTGGTAAATATGCAGGTGCAGGATCTGTTATACCTATTACAGGATTTGCTAATGCCGTTGTATCACCAGCCATAGAATTCAAAAGAGAAGGGTATGTATTTGGTGTTGGGGCAAAGATATTTAGTTTAGCAGGACCAGTAATATTATATGGTGTTTTAACTTCATATGTCGTTGGATTTATTTATTTTATTTTAAATAAACTTGGATAGGGTGATATAGATGACAAAAATAATAGGAAAACAAAGTGTTCAATTTGAAAATCCACCTATTATATTAGGGTTTTCTTCAGTAGTCGGTCCAAAAGAAGGACAAGGACCAATTGGAGAGTACTTTGATAAAATAGTAGAAGATCCAGCTTGGGGTGAGCCAAATTGGGAGTTAGCAGAAAGTAAATTTCAAAAAGAAGCAGCCAAATTAGCTGTACAAAATGCAAGCTTAGCTATGACGGATATACGGTATATATTCGGTGGAGATTTACTAAATCAATTAATAGCATCTTCGTTTGGTCTTAAGGATTATCAAGTACCATTTTTTGGATTATATGGGGCTTGTTCTACTATGGCTGAATCATTACAATTGGCATCAATGAGTATAGATGGTGGATTTGCAGAGTATTCTTTAGCCATAACATCAAGCCATTATTGCAGTGCAGAAAAACAATTTAGATTCCCATTAGAATTAGGTACGCAAAGACCACCAACGGCAAGTTGGACAGTTACTGGAAGTGGTGCCATTGTATTAGGGAAGCAAGGCAAGGGGCCTAAAATTACCCATATTACAACAGGAAAAATAATGGATTATGGTGTAACAGATGCCATGAATATGGGGGCTTCTATGGCGCCAGCAGCAGTAGATACCTTATATAATCACTTTAAAGATTTAGGAAGAACCCCGGCAGATTATGATCTAATAGCCACTGGAGATTTAGGAATTGTTGGAAAGGCTCTTGTTAAGACAATGTTATATGAAAAAGGGTATAAATTAGAAGACAATTATACAGATTGTGGACTAGAAATATTTGCAGCTGTTACTCAAGACACCCATGCGGGTGGAAGTGGATGTGCTTGTTCAGCTGTCACATTAACAGGATATTTTTTAAAGAAGATGCAATCAGGAGAATTAAATAGAATTTTAATCGTTCCAACTGGAGCATTATTAAGCCCAGTCAGCTCCAATGAAGGAGAAAGTGTACCAGGAATAGCCCATGCTGTTGTTATAGAGAATTAGATGAAAGAGGTGTTATTAAATGGATATAATGGAATATGTTTGGGCTTTTGTTATAGGTGGATTATTATGTGTAATTGCTCAAATATTAATGGATACAACAAAACTAATGCCTGCAAGGATTTTAGTTATTTATGTTAGTTTAGGAGTCATCCTAGAAGGGTTGAATATATATCAGCCCTTGGTAGATTTTGCTGGAGCAGGAGCGAAAGTACCCATTATAGGTTTTGGATATGCATTAGGAAAAGGTGTTATAAAAGCTGTTGATGAGCAAGATATTTTAGGCATATTCACAGGAGGCTTATCTGCAACTGCTGGAGGTGTAGGAGCAGCTATTGTGTTTGGATATTTGGCAGCTGTGATATTTAATCCTAAAGCCAACACGTAAACTTAAATAAATTAGAGAAATCTCATGAAAGAGGTTGATGAATATGAGAACTATGTGGAAAGGATCAATAAATTTTGGTTTGGTTAATATACCAATCAACATGTATACGGCAACAGAAAATAAAGATATTTCTTTTAGACAACTTCATAAAAAATGTAATACACCTATTAAATACAAAAAAACTTGTCCTAACTGCAATGAAGAAGTAAAAGAAGAGGATATTGTAAAAGGATACGAATACGAACCAGGTCATTTTGTTATATTAAAAGAGGAAGATTTTGCTGCAATTCAATCTGATGCCCAATTTAAAGGGATAGAGATTGTAGATTTTGTAAATTTATCAGAAATAGATCCTATTTATTTCGATAAAAGTTACTACTTAGCACCACAAGAAAATGGTGGGAAAGCCTATCATTTGCTTAGAGAAGTAATGAATACTTCAGGGAGAATAGCCATTGCTAAAATTACCATTAGAAGCAAACAATCCTTAGCAGCATTAAGAGTTTATAAAAATGCATTGGTGTTAGAAACGATTTTTTATCCAGATGAAGTTAGGAGTATTGACCATGTACCAGGAATACCACAAGACGTTAATTTAGATAAAAAAGAAGTGGACATTGCAACCCAATTGGTGGACACATTAACTGCTGAATTTAACCCAGAAAAGTACACAGATGAGTACAGAAGCGCACTAAGGAATTTAATAGAACAGAAAGTTCAAGGTAAAGAAGTTCATGTTGCCCCAGAAGCAGAACATAAAAATGTTATCGACCTTATGGAAGCCCTACAACAAAGTCTTAAAGAAACTACAAAAGAGAAGAAGAAGGCTGCAACACCTAGAAAAAGAAAAACAACAGCTAGTTAGGTGATTAATTTGAATATGATAAAACCTATGGAGCCCGTCGTTTCTAAAAAGATTCCTAAAGGAGAAGACTGGATTCATCAAATAAAGTGGGATGGCATTAGAGGATTAACGTATATACAGAATAACACTTATGATATTTATACTAAAAAAGGCAATAATAGAACAAGTAGTTATCCAGAGCTGGCTAATATTCTTAAAGTTTTCAAAGAAAACAATGCTATACTAGATGGTGAAATTGTTTTTATGGATGAAGGGAAGCCTAGTTTTCAAAAACTTTTACAAAGAGATCGAACAAAATACAAAAGTAAAAATGCACCTCTATTTTATATTGTTTTTGATATTTTAAAATTAAATGATAAAGATTTAAGAGGGTACCCATTAGAGGAACGACAAGACATTTTACGAACTATAATCGAAAAAAGTGATAATATCACTGTAACAGATAGCTTTCAAGATGGTGAAAAGCTCTATGAACTTATGAAAACAAAAAATTATGAAGGCATTGTTTCTAAACAAAAAACAAGTACTTATACAGAAGGAAAAAAACATGAAGACTGGTACAAGATTAAATTGAATAGAAAAGTACTTGTTGTAATAGGTGGTATAAAATATAAGAATGGTTTTCCATACTCTTTAGTGGTTGGCATAAAGAAGGAAGAAGGGTTTTATCATATTGGAAGTGTGGCAATTGGATTAAAAGAAAGTGATAAAACCTTATTACACAACTATAAAGATCAATTAGAAATAGTTGAATCCCCCTTTAGGAATTACAATGAAAAAGATATTGTTTGGATAAAACCTATATTAACTTGTTGGATTCAGTTTATGGAATGGACCAATGATGGTGGATTAAGACATCCTAAAATGATAGGTTTTAGCAATGAAAATCCAGAAGAAGCGGATGGAAGGGACTTTGTGTTATAATGGCAAAAATAAATATTGGCGGATACGATATTAATATAACAAATCATAATAAAATACTGTGGCCTAAGTATGGGATAACAAAGTTAAATTACTTAGAAAAATTAATAAGCCTCTCAGAATACCTTTTGCCATTTACCAATAATAGATATTTAACGACCATTAGATACCCTAATGGTGTGAATAAAGACTTCTTCTTTCAAAAAAACAAACCTAAATCTGCACCAGAGTGGGTTGATACAAACAGGTACCATGACAAAGAATACATTCACCTTAATCACATTGCAACTTTGCTATGGTTAGGTAATCAAGGTGCTATAGAATATCATTTAAGTTTTAACCCAATAAATAAAGATAATTATCCAAGCAGTCTTGTTTTTGATTTAGACCCTTCAGAAGGACAAGACTTTAATGAAGTCATTGAGGTCGCTTTAATAGTAAAAGAAACCCTTGAAGGAATGAATATATTAAGTTATATCAAAACATCAGGAGCAACAGGGTTGCAGATATTTATACCTATAGGCA
This sequence comes from Natranaerovirga pectinivora, assembly GCF_004342165.1. Taxonomy (NCBI): domain Bacteria; kingdom Bacillati; phylum Bacillota; class Clostridia; order Lachnospirales; family Natranaerovirgaceae; genus Natranaerovirga; species Natranaerovirga pectinivora. The sequence continues at coordinate 94,763 of NZ_SMAL01000006.1, forward strand.
GTAAGTATGATTATGATACAGCACGAAATATTAACGCCTTTTTTGGTCAGTATTTTGCTGAAAAATATCCTAATAAAATTACCATAGAAAGAATGGTGGATAAAAGAAATAAAAAGCTTTATTTTGATTACCTTCAAATGTGGGAAGGGAAAACCATTATAGCTCCTTACTCACCAAGAGCAACAGAGTTTGCCACAGTATCTACGCCCTTATTATGGGAAGAAGTTGAAAATGGATGTCATCCAAGAGATTATAATTTGTTAAATATTGAAGATAGATTAAAGAAAAAAGGGAATGTACTTGAAGATTTATTAGATGAATCAAAGGCTCAAGACTTAGATTTTATAATAAAATATATCAATAAAAAATAAAACAAAGGGACTTTTTAAAAATCCCTTTGTTTTTAAGATTAAAGGTTTGGAAAGCCTCTTACATATTGTTTTGGAAATGCAATTGCTTTATTAAGCTTCACAGCTGCTTCTAGTGCCCAGTGTGGATTGCGTAACATACCCCTTCCAATGGCTACTAAATCGGCATCCTCATTCCCTATAATAGAATTGGCAAGGGCAGGTTCGTCTAATAGACCTACGGCAATGACTGGAACATTAAGGGCATTTTTGATTTCTCTCGCCAATGAAACTTGATAAGCAGAATGTGTTCCAGGTTTTCCGCCACCGCCAATTGGCCCTTCACCACCAGAACTTACATGAAACATATCCACGCCTGCCCTGTGATATGTCTCAGCTAAAATCTTACCATAGTCAGTGGTATAGCCATTTTCTACATATTCCATAGCGGACATACGCATAAGTAAAGGCATAGAGGATGGCAATTCACTTTTTGCAGCTTCTACCACTTCAATGCCGAATCTTGTTTTTTCTTCTCCATAAATATCTGTTCGTAAATTGGTTAAAGGAGAGTGAAATTGGTGCATTAAGTAGCCGTGAGCCCCATGAAGTTCTACGGTATCAACACCAGCTTTAACAGCCCGTCGTACTGCCCTATGGAATTTTTCAACCATGTCTTTAACTTCATCTGTTGTTAGTTCCCTTGGTGTTTTAAAGTCACTATTAAAAGGGATTGGGGATGAAGAAACAGGGACAGGTGCATCTTCAGCTTTACGGCCTGCGTGAGCAATTTGGATACCGACTTTTGCGCCGTATTCATGGCAAGCTTCAACAATTCTTGCTAATGGAGCAATATGATCATCAGACCATAACCCTAAATCATAATCTGTAATACGGCCATCAGGCTCTACATCAGTCATTTCTATTATAATTAACCCAGTTCCTCCAATGGCCCTACTTACATAATGGACAAAATGCCAATCTGTAGCAATCCCATCTTTCTTAGGAACTGAGTATTGACACATAGGAGGCATAACAATTCGATTTCTTAATTCTAGCCCTTTTATTGAAAAAGGGGTAAATAAATTTTTCATGGTAATCTCCTTTCTTACAAAAAAATTATTATACTTAAAATTATATCATTATAGATTAAAAGATATTATTAATTTTGTATATTTTGTTATTTGTGGATTAAGTTTTTCCTGCGTGTTAGGTCTATGCACCCTTTCTTAGGCACATAAAAAAGGTAGAGAAAAATTTCTTTTCTCTACCTTAAACATTAGGCTAATTCCTTTGGTAATTTTCCTTCTAAAGCTTTATAGATAGCTTGAGCAAGTATAATACCTATAACAAATTGTAAAACATTAAAAGGCACACTAAATATTGGTGTAACATAATTTCCATAAAGAATGATTTCAGTTATAAAATAGCCAATAACCATCCACATACCTGCAAATGAGAAGGCTGCAAACTGTCTAAGTAAGACTAATTTTTTATCACTTTTATTCGTTTTTAATACAATCAATAATACAGCAACTAAAAATACAAGACCTATACCAATAAGAATATTTTGTATTGCATTCGTGTAAGGGATTACATCAGCTAATCTTTCTACCCCCCTATACTCTAAAGCTTCTAAATATGCAGCAGGATCTTCGGATACATATTTACCTAAGAAATATCTGAATCCAACATTTAAAGCTAACCATATAGAACCTATAGCAACCCCTACAAAAGCAAAGGATTTTTTATCAGCTCTTAAGATAAAGTGAGCAATAATACACATAATGCTTTTAACGATTAAAGTTGGTAAAGCCCATATTGTGTAACCAAGATATATATCGGCTAACGCAGAACCTACTCCTGCAGCAAAGGCACCATATTTCCATTTTAATAAAATAGCACATAGGAAGATCATAGCATCCCCTAAATGAATATACCCTCTTGGAATTGTAAAACTAATGAACGCCGTTGAGATCATAACCAAGGCGGTCATTAAACCTGTGTATGCTAATTGACTACTTTTTGATTGATTCATCTAATTCACCTCTTGTTATATTTTCTTACGTTAGTTATACTATACATAAATAGTGTGCATTAATATAGTGACAGATTTGAATGAATTCGGGGGGACAGATGATATGAATATCGTAATAAATATAAATGAAAACAACTCAGTACCATTGTATGTTCAATTGTATGAGGGCATAAGAAAAGAAATTTCAGAGGGAAGAATAGAAGCCAATACAAAAATGCCATCAATAAGACAAATGGCAAAGAATCTTAATATGAGCAAAACAACAATAGAAAATACTTATCATCAATTAATTGTGGAAGGGTATATCTATAGTAAGGAAAAAAAGGGGTATTATGTGAGTGAAATCAATCATACTTGGTTACATCCAAGTACGGATAAAATAGTAAGCGCTAATACAAATACAACAGAAAAAAAGATAAAATACAATTTAACAAATACATATATTGAGGATAGTATTTTTAATGAAACTTTATGGAAGAAAACAATCGATAAAGTCATAAGCGAAAAGAGCAAAGAACTTTTAACTCAAAATAACCCACAAGGAGAAATGGCTATTAGAGAAGAAATTGTAAAATACATTTACCAAGCCAGGGGTGTTTTTGCAAATACAGACCAAGTTATCATTGGGGCAGGTGTTCAGCCATTATTATTCTTGTTATCTAATATATTAAGTAAATTTAGCAATACTAAAATAGGCTTTGAGGATCCAGGATTTAATAGAGCTAAAGATGTTTTTATCAATAGTCCCCTTGAGTTAATTCCAATTGACATCAAAAAAGATGGTATCGATATGGATTGTTTAAGTCTAGCCAAAGTCCATGCCTGCTATATTAGTCCATCTCACCAATTCCCAACAGGAACCGTTATGCCAATTAATAAAAGGTCCGAACTCATACATTGGGCAGAATCTGAAAATGCCTATATCATTGAAGATGATTATAACTCAGAAATCAGATACCAAGGCAGACCGATACCCTCATTACAAGGGTTAAACAGAGGAGAGAGAGTTGTTTACTTAGGATCATTCTCAACAGTATTTTTACCTTCTATAAGAATAAGTTATATGATATTACCCTATTCATTACTAAAGGAATACAATAATATAAAAGGTACATATGCACAAACGGCATCAAAGTTAGAACAATTGGCAATAGCCAATTATATGAAGGAAGGGCATTTTGAAAAACATATTAGAAGATTAAAAGTCCATTACTCAAAAAAGAATGAACAGGTAAAAAAACTGATACAAGAGATATTTAAGGATCAAGCTATAATAAAAGGCGGGGATTCAGGTTTTAATCTATATATAGAAATAAAAACGCAAAAATTAGAAAAACAAATCAAAGAAGAATGTATAGACAAAGGCATCATACTTAATGTATTATCAGATTATACTTTAAAGAAGAATATAAGTAAGCACCCAGTTATCATCTTATCATATAAAGGGATTATACTAAGTGATTTAAAGAAGGCATTAGAAGAAATTGATTTTATTTGTTTTGAAAAAAATTAATCATTTTTTCTTAAAGCCTCTAAGGGTATTAGGATGAATGATAATATAATTTAAGACCATAGCATAAGGAAGAACATAGCCAATTAAGGCTTGGAAGATGGCAACCCCTTTGGCAAGTCCTAATGGAATCATATCCCCATAACCTACAGCAAACTGAGTAATAAAACTAAAGTACAATGTGCGGGTAAAAAGATCAATATTTTGTTGTTGATGTAGGGGAGATGCATAAGTGTCCATTATTGAACCTAGTCCTAAATAATGTAAAAGAATATAAATAAAACAAAAGATAAAACCTATTAATAAATAAAGTAAGCACAGAATAACCACATTATATATGATGATGGATTTTCGATTCATTATATTTATCCTTTTTTCTCTATTGCTAAATCATATGCAAAAGAAAAGAAAATTATATTAGAGAATCAAGGGAAAGTGATAAGACTAAAAAGAAGAGAAAGAATAAATCTTTCTCTTCTTATAATTTCAACGAGTATATGTTGCTTATTTAATTAATGATATTTACTTTTTTCTACTATTTCATCTTTTTCATCCTTATCAAGAGCATTAAGGTCATCTTCATTGAGTGCAGTATCAGCAACTTCTACCTCTTTTGCACTAATGGTTTTATATTTTTCTAATTCTAAACTCGGCCTTCTTTTATCAATCATAATATCCTATCCTTTCTTAGTATCATCTTCTTTGCCATCGGAAAAATTAATAGAATCATAATCTAAATTAATATATGCACCACCACCAGCTTTTACTTCTTTGAGAGGAGAGTGCTCAGCGGTATCTTTTAAAGGAATAATGGATTGTGTTAACTCCACACCATTTTTATTAACTCTGTAAACATTACCCATATCATCACTCTTTCAATTTAAATATACAAGTTTAATATGTGTTGGACAAAAGAAATGTATACTTGTTTTTAGATATTTAATATATCTTGACATTAATAGAGTATTTAACTATAATTAAAACAAACTAAACTTGAAAAATTCAATGATTGAAAGTAGTAAGAATAAAAACAGTTTAAGCGAGTTAGGGGTGGTGTGAGCCTAATACTAAGGGTTATTCTGAATGGATTCATGAGAAGCAGGGTGAACATAAGTAGCCTGAGCCGTACTTCCTACGTTACAGGATAGGATATGTTAGTATCTGAAATCACTTTGGGTGGCACAATATAACTTTGTCCTAATGGGGCAAAGTTTTTTTATTTGTAAAAAAGTTAGAAATTAATGGATTCTATTATCAGAAAATAAATTAAAAGTGTATAATGAAAGAGGAGGAAATTTGTATGAATCATCAATTTGGAAATTTTGGGGGACAATATGTTCCAGAACCAGTTATCAAAGCATTAAATGAATTAGAGGTAGCTTTTGAAGAAGCTATAAAAGACCCAAGTTTTAAAGAAGAGTATATGTACTATTTAAAAGAATATGTAGGAAGACCAAGCCCATTATACTTTGCTGAAAATCTAACAAAAGCATTAGGTGGTGCAAAAGTATATTTGAAAAGGGAAGACTTAAACCATACTGGGGCTCATAAAATCAACAACTCCATTGGACAAATTCTTTTAGCAAAAAGAATGGGTAAAAAGAAAATCATTGCTGAAACAGGTGCGGGACAACATGGTGTTGCAACAGCAACGGCAGCCGCTATGTTTGGTATGGAATGTGAAATTTTTATGGGTAAAGAGGACACAGATAGACAAAGGCTTAATGTGTTTAGAATGGAATTATTAGGTGCAAAAGTAACGGCTGTTACTAGAGGGACCCAAACATTAAGTGATGCAGTAGATGAGGCCATTGAACAATGGGTTGAAAGAATTGATGATACATTTTATTTGTTAGGATCTGCAGTTGGACCTCACCCATACCCATATATCGTACGTGAATTCCAAAGGATTATTGGAGAAGAAGCCATAGAACAAATCAAAGAAAAAGAGGGACGTTTACCAGATTACTGTATTGCTTGTGTTGGTGGAGGAAGTAATGCCATTGGTTTATTCCATGCCTTTGTACCTCATGAGCAAGTTGGCTTAATAGGTGTTGAAGCAGCAGGAAAAGGTGTGAATACAAAAGATCATGCGGCTACTATGACATTAGGCACTGAAGGTGTAATCCACGGGATGAGAACCATTTTCCTGAGTAATGAAGATGGAACGCCAATGCCTGTGTATTCTATTTCAGCAGGACTTGATTATCCAGGTGTAGGTCCTGAACATGCTTTTTTAAAAAGCAGTGAAAGAGCTGTTTATGAAGCCATAACAGATGACGAAGCAGTAAAAGCATTATTATATTTATCACAAGTTGAAGGAATTATTCCAGCTATAGAAAGTTCTCATGCCATTGCCTATGCAATGCAATTTGTACCAACATTAAGTAAAGATGAAGTTGTAATTGTTAATGTATCTGGTAGAGGAGACAAAGACGTTGAAGCAATTGAAAAATATATAGTAAATAACAATATTGATTTAAGACAAAAATAATTGGAAATAAATATAAAATCAGGTATACTAAGAGTTAACTAAAAGGTTAACTCTTTTTACTTTATTAGAAAGTTTTTTCATATAAAGTAAAAAGTTAATGAAACACTTTATGGGGTGGTGAGAATATGAAAGAAGATAATATTATATATAGAAAATATTTAGAAAGTCCCATAGGTATATTGGAACTTATAGGGAATAAAGAATACTTAACAGAGGTTAATTTTATAAACAAAATAGAAATGCAAGAATATACCAATCCAATTCTTGAACTAACAGCCACCCAATTAAGAGAATATTTTCTATTAGAAAGAGATATTTTTGACATACCTTTACAATTAGACGGTACTGATTTTAGGATAAAAGTATGGAATGCATTAAAGACCATACCTTATGGGAAAGCATATTCTTACAAAGATATTGCAATTCTTATAGGTAATGAAAAAGCTTGTAGAGCCGTAGGGAATGCAAATAACAAAAATCCAATACCTATTATTATCCCTTGCCATAGAGTAATTGGTGCCAATGGCCAATTAGTAGGTTATGGTGGCGGACTTCATATAAAAAAATATTTATTAGAATTAGAAAAAAGCAGGTGATGAATATGGCAAATCAATGTTGTGGAAAATGGAAAAAGAATAAATCCTATTGTAAAAATTGCCCTAAGAAAGCAAAAAAGTATAAAAAGAAAAATGTTGTCTCAAGAGAAAAAGTTCATATAACACGATTACAAAAACAAATGGAATTTATAATAGAAATAGATAAATTGAAAACAATAATTAGACAGAGTCATATTATAGATGGTACAAAAAAAGAAAATGATGCAGAGCATTCTTGGCATATTGCATTAATGGCTTTGGTATTATCAGAGCACTCTAATTTCAAGAATATAGACATTCTAAAAGTCATAAAAATGTTATTAATTCACGATTTAGTAGAAATAGATGCAGGAGATACTTATGCTTACGATGAAAAAGGTAATAAAGATAAAAGAGAAAGAGAAGAATTAGCTGCAAAACGAATTTTTGGTTTATTACCAAAGGATCAAGGTAAAGAGTATTATAAACTTTGGTTAGAGTTTGAAGAGCTAAAAACAAAAGAATCTAGATTCGCATCAGCATTAGACAGAGTTCAGCCAATTCTTTTAAATTACCATGCACAAGGGAAATCTTGGAAAGAGCATGAAGTTTCAAAACAAATGGTCATTAAAAGAAATGAATATACGAAAGATGGTTCGAGAAAAATATGGAAATACATTGAGAAAATACTAGACGATGCAACTGAAAAAGGCTATTTAATCAATGAAAAACATTAAAAGGAGTATAATTAATATGAACTATAGTGAAATAATAGAAGTTGAAAATGAAAAAATTCAAGAACGTTTTGAAGAAATGGTATTGGCTGTAGAAAGTATTTTATTAGATATACAAAGTGATAATGCCTATAATAAATATATTAAATTTATAACAGAATTTTTAATTGAATTAATTAAAAAAGAAAAAGAAATAAATGAGAGCTATTTTACTAAGACTATAGATGAAATTCAAAAAGATAATAAAGTTTTATATAAGGATATTCTTGAAGAAAACTATCATACAAGTTATGCCAATCCTAAATATGCGATAGATACATTTGGCAAAGAAGTGGGAGAAATATTAACTTTGTTATATACAGATATAAGAGGCTGCATACCAGATATTTTCGAACATCGATTATATGATATAACCATATTTGGAGAATTGATCATACAAATTGCAAATATTAATATGGAGGATTTTAGTCAGCTAAAAGAAATGGTACAAAACTTCTATAAAGAAAATTTATGCCATCTCGTTGAAAGACGTACACAAGAAGTATTTGTTCCATTAAACTATTCAATAGATATAGTTAATAAAAGTAACTTTGATGATTTAAGATATCTATATAAATATGGGGAATATGTTACAGAAAATGAATTAAAAATTGCTCAGTTTCTTAATGAACAATCTGAAGACACAATCAAGTTAATGTCATCAACGTACACTGAGGCATACAAAAAAGGCTTTCTAAGAGATGGTATAGATATAAGCAAAAAATCAACTGTAAACATAAGGTATTCTATTGGATTCGAAAGAGTGGTAAGAGAAGCCATCAAAAACTTTAAAGAAATGAATTTAGAGCCTATTATGTATCGATATGCCGTTAGAAGTGTTAATAAAAGGCAACATCTAAAAGTAGGGTATTATGCAACTAGCCCAAATAAACAATATGACTATGACCATCGCTTTGATGAAGGCATATATCTAGATGAGGAGTATGCCAAACTTAGGATTAAAGTAGAACAAGACATTATGGAAAAGTACAAAAAAGAAGCTAGAGAATTATCTGGACCAGCGGTAATTGAAGTCTTTGGAGAAAAGCCATTTAAACCCTTGAATAAAGTAGAAGCAATAAAACTTTCAGATGAACAACAAAAATTAAAAACCAAACTAAATAATAAACTACAAGAAATCAAATACAAGTATATGCCTGGTGATGAGTGGAGTTTTACCATTATTGCTTTTCCATTACCAGAGATTGGAGACCAATTTGAAGCAATATTTGAAGACATTATAAAAGTAAATACCCTTGATAGTATGTTGTATGAAAAAATACAACAAACCATTATAGACACATTAGATAAGGGAGAATTTGTTGAAGTTAAAGGCCGAGAGGGTAACAAAACGGATATAAGAATAAAACTAAAAGATATCCAGGATCCTGAGAAAGAAACAAAATTTGAAAACTGTGTAGCAGATGTAAATGTACCAGTTGGCGAAGTTTTTACATCGCCAGTATTAACAGGGACCCAAGGCACACTACATGTTAAAGAGGTTTATTTAAATGATTTAAAATATGAAAACTTAACATTAGAGTTTAAAGAGGGTTATATTAAAGAATATACTTGTACAAATTTTAAAAATGAAGAAGAGAATAAAAAGTTTATAAAAGAGAATTTAATGTATAACTATGAGAGTATTCCAATGGGAGAATTTGCGATTGGAACAAATACAACAGCTTATGTAATGGCAAATAAATATGGTATCGTGAATTTATTACCTATTTTAATTGTAGAAAAAATGGGTCCACACTTTGCAGTGGGAGACACATGTTATTCAAGAAAAGAAGATCATCCATCTTATAATCCAGATGGAAAAGAAATCATTGCTAGGGATAACGAAAAATCCATACTACGAAAGAATGATTCAGAAGAGGCATATTTTAATTGTCATACGGATATTACCATCCCTTATGATGAAATAGGTTGTATTACTGTGATAGGAAAAGATAACATAAAAATTAATATAATAGAAAATGGAAGATTTGTTTTAGAAGGCACAGAATTATTAAATGAACCTTTTAAAGCATAACATGCCGAAAATCTAATCTCCAAATCCTTGTAAGCAAGTCTGTAGATTAGATTTTCATAATTAAACAATATGAGGTGAAAACAATTGATATTAGCAATTACCTTAAACCCATCATTATATAAAACAAGTATTGTAGATGGATTTAAATTAAATGATACAAATGAAGTAATAGATTATAGAATTGAATTTAATGATGGTCCCATACATACTGCGCATACTATAAAAACTTTACAGGGAGACCCTTTTTTAGTGGGTTTTGTAGGAGGACCTGGTGGTAGACATCTAAAAGGTTATTTAGAAAAGAGCAAAATAAAATCCGATTTTACATGGATGGACCAAGAGATAAAAACCATACACAAAATAATTGATTCGATAAAAGGCATTGAAACAGTATTAGTTGATCAAGGCATTAGTATAGATGAAAAAGCCATAAAAAGTTTTTTTCAAAAAGTACAAAATCATATTCAAGAAATTACGTTATTTATATTATCAGGAGAAATGCCTAATGGAATTGAAGAAGAAGATATAAATAGGTTAATATCCATAGCATTTGAAAAAAGAAAAAAAGTAATCTTGTCTTTAGAAGGCACTTATATCATCAATATACTTGAAAAAAATCCATATGGTGTGTTACTAGATAAAAAAAATCTTGACGCTTTAGGCATTAGTACAGAAGATAAGGAAAAGATGTTAAGTGAATGTTATAGCCTATTAAAAACCAACAGAATCAAACACATGGCCATCTATCTTGATGATAAAGGGATATATACATTGACAAAAAGTAAAATATGTTATGCATCCTATTCTCCACAATTAGAGTTTGATACAAATAACGATAAAGGTATAAAGGATTCTATATTAGGATCTTTTGCATTAGGAATTGATAGAGGTTATGAGCAAGAAAAAATAGCCAGACAAATGTGTGCGGTAGAGATTGCTTCTAAAGTTGCTAATTATGAAGAGTTATGCCAAAGAAAAGAGATAGACAATTATGTTAAAAAAATAAAAGTAAAAGAATTAATGAGCAAATCAAAGGGCCTTAAATAGGTTAGAATAAAAAATATCGCATGAAATCTATAGATGTGACTTCAATATACAAAAATAGTAATGCATATTCATATAATAAGTCGAAAATGTAAAAAACAAAAAGAAACCTGCGATAATAAAACCTTTTAATCCTGAAGTATATCCATTATAATTTTCTATAGACAAGGAACTTTTCGCATTAATGTGAAGAAGTCACTTTTTCTTGTGGATAATAGACGGAGGGGTAAAATGTATTCAATGTACTTAGAAGGTTCTAAAAAAATTGCTTTAGAAAAGGACAAGAAATTAGAAATTGAGTATTATATTACTGAGAACAATCAATATATAGCAGAACAGTTAATTAATGTGTATGGTATAAAAATAATCAATAAAATTTATGATAAAGGTAATATTTATTATGAAGTAGAAAGTGTTAAAAAGATATCTTATTCAAAAGATCTCATACAACGATTGCTTTCAAAACTTATAAATCATTTGGTTACACCTGTTTGTATGATTGAAATTATTGATGAACTAATAAGTGAAATGGAAGAAGCTAACTAGTGATAAATTGTTACTAGTTTTTTTTTGTGAAAAATTACTGATGCAGTTAAGGTAAGAGAAAGATCCTGGTTCTTATCTTGATGTAACAATACAACTATATTATAATTATAGCATTAAAGAAATTAAGGTGAATAAAATGAAGATTAAAAGGTATAAAACTATCATTAAACAATCTGCTGGAGAATTAATTGAGAAAAAATCTAGATTTATAGCCCATGTATTTCCAATAGAATCAGAAGAACAAGCAGTAGAATATATAGAGATAATACGTAAAAAACATAATAATGCCAATCATAATGTATATGCCTATGTTATAGGAATTAATAATGAAATACAAAGATACAGCGATGATGGTGAACCAAGTGGCACAGCAGGACTACCAATACTTGATGTGTTAAAGGGAGAAGAAATAAAAAACACATTAATAATTGTTACAAGGTATTTTGGGGGGACATTACTAGGAACAGGAGGATTGGTAAGGGCTTATTCTCATTGTGCAAAAGAGGGATTAAACCAAGGAGAAGTAGTTGAAAAAGTACTTTGTCAAAAAGCATTCATTCAAGTAGATTATACATTATCGGGTAAGCTAGAGTATTTTATTAATGAGCAAGTTGGTATTCATCTAGTGGATACACAATATACAAATGAAGTTAGGTATACGTTGGTTGTAGAAGATCAATTTATAAATATATTAGAGAAAAAGATAAAAGAAATCTCAAGTGGAAAAGTAGGGATAGACCTTGATGAAATATGTTATTTTACCATTAATAATGGTAGAGTAATCAATATGTAATTATGTAAAAATATGTGAAAATTAACCATATTCATAATTAGTTCATATATAAGGACTATAGTAATATAGTAAAAGAGACTTATAAGAGACATAGGGAGATGATTGTTTGAAAAGTATAAAGTTAAAATTAATTGCAATTACTAATTTTATATTGGTTGGAAGTATAATAGCAATAAGTATTGTGGCTATTATCACATTAGGTACTGGTATGAGTGATGTATTAGATCATCTTTATGAAAATACTTTATCTACAAAAATGAATGCATATAGTAGGATATTGAATTATGAGTATGGACCATTACAATTAAGAAATGGTAACTTTATTAATGAGTCAGGACAAGAAATAATAATATCCCAAGATTTTATAAGTGAAGTTGGAAAGGATTTGGGCATAACAGCCACAGTTTTTATTAGAGAGAATGATGACTTTAAACGTGTAGCATCTAATGTAAAAGATCAAGAAGGAAATGTTGCCATTAATACATATTTAGGAAAAGATCATCCGGCTTACTCTTTGATAAAGGGTGGAGACTCTTACCTAGGACAAGCCAATCTGTTTGGAACCAGCTATTATACAATATACCAACCCATATTCCATAATAATGAAGTAATAGGGATTCAATACTTAGGTCTTTCAACAGAAGAAGCTATTGCAACAATAGCATCTACTGCAGCCAATAATGAAAATAAATTAATTCAAACGGCCATAATGGTTGTTTTAATAGGGATATTAATTATGTACCTGTATAGTAGAAAAATATCCAATCAAATAATAGAGTTATCTAAATTTGGTAAAAAGTTAGCACAAGGAGATTTAACAGAAGAACTTATAATAAATGAAAAAGAAAAAGATGAATTGGCTCAATTAAAAAATGCTTTTTTACAAATTAAAAATAACTTAAGAAGTATGATTAATGAAATCCAAGAATCTGCGGTAAGTGTCTCAAATTTCACAGGTACAATAAAAGATATAATGTCTCAAACATCTTTATCAACTGATGAAGTTGCAAAGACGATGGAGCAAATAACGAGTAGTATACAAGAACAGGCGAAAGATACTCAAGATGCTTCTCAAAGTGTTATTGAATTAGGGGAGAGTATTGCAGACAGTGGTAAGAAGATGAGTAAACTTCAAAGAGTCTCAGAAGCAATAAGAAAAAGAACAAAAAACGGGAATGAAATTGTTGAGACTCTTTCAGAAAAAACAGATGCTAATGAAGGTGCAATTAATACTATTGTAGAAACCATAGAAATGACAAAAGTAAGTTCAGAAAAAATAAGTGAGGTAACAAAAGTAATAAATTCAATAGCAAATCAAACAAATCTTTTAGCGTTAAATGCTGCAATAGAAGCGGCAAGAGCAGGTGAAAATGGTAGAGGGTTTGCAGTGGTGGCAAATGAAATACGTATTCTAGCGGAACAATCTACAAAATCAACAAAAGAAATTGATAATATGGTTAGCGAATTACAAAAAAATGTTGCTACCTCTGTTGAAACGATTAACAATGTTAAAGCGTTATTACTATCTCAAGTAAGTAGTGTTAAAGATACAAAAGTTATATATACTAAAATAAATAATGCCATTTCTGCAGCATTAACCTTAATCGTAGAGTTAAATGATTCTAGTTTGAAGATGGAAGGTAGTAGAATTAGGATTACTGAAATAGTACAAAATTTAACGGCTATTGCAGAAGAAAATGCAGCAGGCACAGAAGAAACTTCAGCTTCTATTGAAGAGTTGTCTGCAACTATGAGTGAGATTTCTAAATCAAGTGAGGATTTATTAGGCTTGGCTAACAAGTTAGAAAAATCAACAAAAAACTTTACAACATAAAATGAACATTTAATGGGCCTGTTTATATTAGTATAAACAGGTTTTAATTTTATTGCTCTCATAGTTTTATTAGAAATAGAATAGAATATAATAAAACTTATAATAGGAAATTAAAATGAAAAAAAGATATGTAAGTTTAATAACAACCATAACATTTATTATAATATGTTCTTTTGTTACTATTAGACTAATAAATGAAAGAAAATTAGCAGAAACAGGATCAAAAGAAGCAAAGCTAGCCATTTATAGTGTGAATACTGAAGAACAAAAAGTAGCGATTTCATTTGACGAGGGATGGGGTTTTGATCAAACGGAAGAAATACTAGATATATTAGATAAGCATGATGCCACTGCCACTTTCTTTCTTGTTGGTGCGTGGGTAGAAACATATCCACAAAATGTAAAACTCATAGCAGAAAGAGGCCATGAACTAGGTAATCACACAGATACCCATCAACGCCTTACTAAATTGAGCGAGGAAAAAATAAAAACAGAGATACTAGAAGTACATAACAAAGTAAAGGAAATAACAGGAGTAAATATGAGTTTGCTTAGACCACCTTTTGGGGACTATGATAAAAAAGTTGTTAATGCAGCAGATGCATGTGATTATTATACAGTAAAATGGAATGTGGATTCTTATGATTGGAGAAATGAAGGTATAGAGCAAATTGTAAAATCAGTATTAGAAAGTGAATACCTTAGAAATGGCTCTATAATACTTTTTCACAACAACAGAAAATACACAAAAGATGCATTAGACATTATTCTAACAGATTTAAAGGAACAAGGGTATGAAATAGTATCCATTTCAGAATTAATTTATCCAGAAGACTATTACCTTGATGCAACAGGGCGACAATTTAAAAATAATTAATATGAAAGCATGATTTTCAAACTTGCTTGCAAGGAATTGAAAATCATGCTTTCAACGAAGCTTGTGTCTCTTGGAAGCAAGAGGCATAGGCTGAGGTAATATGAAAGCATGATTTTCAAACTTGCTTGCAAGGAATTGAAAATCATGCTTTCAACGAAGCTTGTGTCTCTTGGGAAGCAAGAGGCATAGGCAGAGTTAAGACCAAGGTCTTATTCCTAAGGAGTAAGACCTATTTTAATTTCTAAGAGCCACAAGATTTCTTAGAAAGTATTAATTTCAAATCCTTTAAAGCAAGTTTTAAATTAATACTTTTTTATAATAAAAAAATTGACAAGAAAATAAATATACTATATGATAGTCATATACCCCCCCTATATGGGGTGTATATGGAGGAGGTTGTGAACATGTTCAATATATTTAAAACACATAAGAAAAGAAAAACACTACTAATTCAGTGTATGTGCAATTATTCAATAGCAATTAATATTAACTCAGTAAAAGTAAATGTGAATAGAAGTGTGGACATTATAGAACAAATTCAAAGAATAGGTTATATTGTTTAGAAATGCATTTAGAAAAGAGATTGAAAGGAGATAATAAAATGGCAAATAAAAACCTAGATTTTAAGATAAAAGGCATGTCCTGTGCCAGTTGTGCAATGAATATTGAAAAAAACCTTCAGAAAAAAGAGGGGGTAATAGAAGTAAGTATTAATTTTGCTTCGGAAAAAGCACATTTAACAATTGATAGCAACACAGACACTGATGCTATTATAAAACAAATAAATAATCTTGGATATGAAGCAAGTCTGGAAGAAGAGAAAGTTGATAAGGTTACATTAAAGGTGGTGGGGATGTCTTGCACTGCTTGTGCCAATAGAATAGAAAAGTCACTAAATAAACTAGATGGTGTTATAGCAGCAAATGTCAACTTTGCCGCAGAAAAAGTGACTATAGAATATAAAGCAACAAGCATCAGATTATTTGATATTAAAAATACAGTTACTAAATTGGGTTTTGAGGTGGTAGAAGAAGATCCACAAGAAGAAATTGATGAAGATGAAGTAAAAATGAAAAAATCCAAAAAAAGAATGGTGAATTCACTAACGTTGTCATTAACTGTAATGGGACTTATGATGATTCATATGTTTGTAGTGAAAATTCCAGGATATTTAATTATTGCAACACTTTTAGCATTTCCTAATATATTTATTGTGGGATTACCTGTTCATAAAGCAAGTATAAAAGCTATAAAAAATAAAAGTCCTAATATGGATGTATTGGTAAGTTTAGGATCGGCACCACCTTTTTTAATAGGGTTATTAGGTTTCTTTATGCCTGTAACCACCTTCTTAGAAATGGCAACGATGATAATGTCATTCCATATTTTAGGTAAATATTTAGAAGTTAGAGCTAAGGGAAGAGCTTCCTTAGCTATTAAAAAACTAGTACAAATGGGAGCAAAAACAGCAAAAATACTTATAAATGGTGAAGAAGTAGAAGTGTCAGTAAAAGAATTATCTGTTGGTGATATAATGGTAATTCGCCCTGGAGAGAAAATACCAACGGATGGAACAGTTGTTGATGGTAGGAGTTTAGTAGATGAATCAATGGCAACAGGTGAAGCCATCCCAGTAAAAAGAGAAAAGGGGGACAATGTTATTGGTGCCACCATTAACAAACAGGGGTTGCTAAAAGTAGAAGTAACAAAAATTGGTAAAGATACATTTTTATCCCAGGTCATCAAGTTAGTAGAAGAGTGCCAAGGAACAAAAGTACCTATTCAAGAATTTGCAGATAGAATAACAGGGTATTTTGTACCTATTATACTGATTGTAACCCTATTAACATTTATCTCATTTAACATATTTCCTAACTTTCATTTGAGTATCATTGAATGGGGCGCAAGGTATTTACCTTGGGTGAACCCTAATTTAGATCCTCTAACATTATCTTTTATAACAGCAACAGCAGTATTGGTTATTGCTTGCCCTTGCGCTCTTGGGCTAGGAACGCCAACGGCATTAATGGTAGGAACAGGTATTGGTGCAGAAAAGGGTATACTAATTAGAAATGGTGAAGCTGTTCAAACTTTTAAAGATGTTAAGGTTATAGCATTTGATAAAACAGGAACTATCACAAAAGGTAAGCCTGAAGTGACAGACATAATCGTAGTAAACAATACTAATGAAAAAAACTTAATGTATATTGCAGCCACAATTGAAAAAGCTTCAGAACATCCTTTAGCAAATGCAATTGTTGAGGATGCTATAAATAAAGGCATTGTTCTTGGTGATGTTAAGGACTTTGAGGCAATTGTAGGTAAAGGTGTTTTTGGCACTATAAATAGTGAAAAAGTATTCATTGGTAATCGAAAACTGATGGATGATAATAAAATTAGTTTTAGTGATTATGAAAATAGCTTAATTAAATTAGAAGAAGAAGCCAAAACAGCTATGTTAATAGCAAAAGAAGACAAACTATTAGGTATTATAGCAGTGGCAGATCCTATAAAAGAAGATTCTGCTATGGCAATTGCAGAATTAGAAAAAATGGGTATTAAAACGGCTATGATAACAGGTGATAATAAAAGAACGGCTATGGCAATAGGTAAAAAAGTAGGTATTAGCCATGTTATTTCAGAAGTTCTTCCAGACGGAAAAGTAGATGAAGTGGTTAGGCTACAAAAAGAATTTAATACAGTAGCTATGGTTGGAGATGGAATAAACGATGCACCTGCTCTTAAACAAGCTAATGTAGGTATTGCGATTGGTACTGGAACAGATATAGCAATAGAAGCAGCAGATGTTACTTTAGTAAAAGGTGAGTTAAGTGGTATTGTCACTGCTATAAAATTATCTAAGGCAACATTTAGAAAAATTAAAGAAAACTATTTCTGGGCGTGGTTCTACAATGCCATAGCAATACCTATTGCAATGATTGGCTTATTACATCCACTAATTGGTGCTTCAGCTATGTCAATAAGCTCATTAAATGTGGTATATAACTCTCTAAGATTAAAAAAGGTAGATATTGAACCGAGTTATAAAACAAAGTGATTACACACTAAGTCAAGAACTTAATATGTGGTAGAATAGAGCTTTTTCTAGTAAATAGATAATAGGAGTGTATTATGGTATGGATCATAAAAAAAACATTAATTTATTAAAAACGGCAAGAGGACAATTAGATGGTATTATAAAAATGATAGAAGATGAAAGATATTGTGTGGATATCTCAAAACAAATATTAGCCGTTCAAGCCCTTCTTAAGAAAAGCAACCTTGAAATATTAAACAATCATATGAAAGGATGCCTAAAGGAAGCTATTAGAGAAGGTAATGGAGATGAAAAGATAGAAGAGATTGTTATGATACTAGATAAATATATAAAATAGGATGAATTGGAGCTGTTGCAAATCTAACAGCTCCATAATTGTTTTTCCAGAACAAAAGTTTTAATGTTTGGTTAATGGTGGTATAATAAGTAAAAAATATATTGGAGGGAATACTGTGAAAGTTATAGCATTTAATGGAAGTCCCAAATCTATAGGAAATACTTATCAAGGAATAAAACTTGTAATGGATGAACTTGAAAAAGAAGGTATAGAAACGGAAATCATCCATATAGGGAATGAATTGATAAGAGGATGCACTGCCTGTAGTCAATGTATAAAAAACAAGGATGAAAAGTGTGCTATTAAAGAAGATAATATTGTTAATGAATGTATTCAAAAAGCAAAAGAGGCAGATGGAATTATATTAGGTTCGCCTACGTACTACTCAGCTATAGCAGGAACTATGAAATCCTTTCTTGATAGACTTTTTTATGTGGCAGGAGTGAATGGTAATTTATTCAGACATAAAGTTGGTGCATCAGTTGTTGCTGTAAGACGTTCAGGAGGAATACCAACCTTTAATCAATTGAACAATTATATAAATTATTCTGAAATGATTATGCCTAATTCGAATTATTGGAATGTCATACATGGGGCACGCCCGGGAGAAGTTTT
Source organism: Natranaerovirga pectinivora (assembly GCF_004342165.1). Classification (NCBI taxonomy): domain Bacteria; kingdom Bacillati; phylum Bacillota; class Clostridia; order Lachnospirales; family Natranaerovirgaceae; genus Natranaerovirga; species Natranaerovirga pectinivora. The sequence continues at coordinate 113,642 of NZ_SMAL01000006.1, forward strand.
GCAAGATGAAGAAGGTGTTCAAATTATGCAAGTATTAGGACAAAACATGGCTTGGTTATTAAAAGCCGTTGAACATAGTAAAGGGAATATACAAGGGCCAGAAAAAGAAAAGAAGATATTTACAAATTTTATACGTTAAAAAATACAGCAGTCAGAAAAGACTGCTGTATTTTTTTAAACAACTCATCTTATGCCCTTATTAACATATGACACACATAATTTTCAAATCCTTGCAAGCAAGTTTGAAAATAAAAGCACCTCAACTTATGTCTCTTATTGTAAGAAACACAAGTTTCGTTGAAAGCATAATTTTCAAATCCTTGCAAGCAAGTTTGAAAATAAAAAGCACCTCAACTTATGTCTCTTACTTTGTAAGAAACACAAGTTTCGTTGAAAGCATAATTTTCAAATCCTTGCAAGCAAGTTTGAAAATTATGCTTTCATGTTCATATTGAATTCACAAAAATTAACTATTATAGTTAAAGTGGAAAATATATTTTAAACCTGAAGCATAATGGTATATACTATAGGATAAATAGTGGATAGATATTATTAAAAAAAAGAGGAGGCAAAAAAATGTTTAATATTTTAGTAGTTGATGATAATGATAGTATTTTAAAATTAACTACAACTTATTTAGAGCGTGAGGGTTACAATGTTTACAAAGCCTCTGATGGATTAGCAGCACTAGAAATTATTGATAAAGAACATATTGATTTAATGATTGTTGATATTATGATGCCAAAGATGGATGGCTATACTCTAACAAGTGAGTTAAGAACATCAAACTACTCATTCCCTATTCTTATGATTACTGCAAAAGAAACCATTGAAGATAAGAAAAAAGGTTTTTTAGTTGGAACAGATGATTATATGGTTAAGCCAATAGATTTTGATGAAATGATTCTTAGGGTATCAGCCCTTTTACGCCGTGCTAAAATATCTAATGAACATAAAATTATTGTAGGGAATATTGTTCTTGACTACGATACTTTGATGGTGACAACAAAAACAGAATCAATTCTATTGCCAAAAAAAGAATTTTATCTCCTTTTTAAACTTTTAAGTTATCCTAAAAAGATTTTTACAAGACAGGATTTGATGGATGAAATATGGGGAATGGACAATGAGACAGATGAAAGAACTGTAGATGTCCATATTAAACGTTTAAGAGAAAAATTTGATGGTATTGAAGAGTTTAAGATTATCACAGTAAGGGGATTAGGGTATAAGGTGGAAAGATATCTATGAAAAATTCATTTATAAACAAATCCATATACGCTAAGTTTGCCTTCATTTTTTTGGCCATTTGGTGGCTGTTAAATTCTATAAATTTTGGTATTGTCATTAGAGTCCTATCAAAGAGTACTGCATTTGACCTATCAGACGTTCATTCAGAATTATTTCAAGAATTTTATAGAATGAGAAATGTTACCAGTATGTCTTTTTTATTAAGTGCTTGTGTTGGAACAATTTGTATTTTATTCGCTGTTAATAATATTGTAACGCCCATTAGAAGATTATCAAATGCTTCTAAAGAAGTAGCAAAAGGAAATTTTGACATTCAAGTTAAAGCAGAAAGTATTGATGAAATTGGACAATTAACCTCTGATTTTAACTTGATGACAAATGAACTTAAGAATATTGATGTTTTAAGAAAAGATTTTGTAACAAATGTTTCCCACGAATTTAAAACACCAATAACATCCATAAAAGGATTTGCCAAACTAATAAAAGACGGACAATTAACTAAGGAACAACTAATGGAATACAGCGATATAATAATAAATGAAAGCGAAAGATTATCATTACTTTCCTCTAATTTATTAAAACTATCACAGTTAGATACCAAACTAATCAGAGAAGAAGCGACGATATTTTCCCTAGATGAACAAATAAGAAAAACAATTTTAATGCTTGAAGTACACTGGGCTAAGAAAAATATAGACTTTGATATACAATTAGAGCAAGTGGAATATAAAGGTGATGAGTATTTGCTACAACAAGTATGGATCAATTTAATTCATAATGCTATAAAGTTTTCAGAGCCATTTGGGAAAATAAAGATAAAAATGTATAAACAAGTAAGTACTGTTAAAATTGAAGTAATAGACAAAGGGATAGGTATTGCTGAAGAAGATCAGGGTAGAATATTTGAACGTTTCTTTAAAGGAGATAAATCAAGAACAAAAGAAGGAAATGGATTAGGGCTAGTAATAGTAAAGAAAATTATTGGATTATCTAATGGGAAAATATATTTTAAGAGTAAATTAGGAGAAGGATCAACATTTACTGTAGAATTACCGTTATGATCAGCAATATGGTTATTATATTGCTTTTTATCTATGTTCAGGAATGGGAAATATATGAGAGATACAATTGATTTATTAGTTCATAATTAATTCATATAAGAATAGTATTATCAATTCTAGAATAGAGAATGTTGTAATGAGTTTCAATGAACAATTAAATAAAGTTATAACATTTTTAAAATTTAATATAAAGAAATGAATGGAGTGGAAAAGTTGTTTTCAAATTTTAGTGTAAAAAAACCTTATACTGTAATTGTTGCTATTGTTTTTGTACTAATATTAGGAGTAGTATCTTTTACAAATATGTCAACAGATTTATTGCCAAGTATGAATCTTCCGTATGCTGTTGTTTCAACAACATACATAGGGGCAAGTCCAGAGGAAGTAGAAATGGCTGTTACTAGGCCAGTAGAGCAAAGAATGGCTTCAATTAGTAATATAAAAAATGTAAGTTCTATTTCAAGGGAACATGTATCAATGGTTATATTAGAATTTAATGAAACCACAAATATGGATTCTGCAGTCATTGAGATGAGAGAAAGCTTGGATATGATTAAAGGTGCTATGCCTGATCAAGTAGGATCGCCAATGATAATGAAGTTTAACCCTGATATGATGCCTATTATGGTAATGTCTGCATCAGTAGATGGTGTAAGCATTAGTGAAGCATCACCATTTATAGAAAGTAGGATTATTCCTGACTTAGAAAGCGTTGAGGGAATAGCTTCAGTATCAGCTTTTGGATTAGTGGAAAATCAAATACATGTTATTTTAAGAGAAGAAAAATTAGAAGAAGTAAATCAAAGCATTCAAGAAGCAATGTATAATATGATGATGGCTAATATGCCAGATCCATCATTAATGGAAATGCCTCAAGTGGATATACCAGAAATAGGTGATATGGAAACACCACAAATGCCACAAGGGGATCAAGGTGGAGAAAATTTACAAGTTGAGATAACCAAAGAAATGGTCTCTGGTATCTTGCAAGGTCAAAACTTTAGTATGCCTGCGGGTTATATTATGGAAGATGGTTTAGATTATTTGGTTAGAGCTGGAGATCGTATTTCAGATTTTGAAGAATTAGAGAATTTACCAATTATGGTTCTTCCTATACCTGGAGTAGACCCAATAAAATTATCAGATATAGCGGATGTATTTATAATCGATAATTCTTCAGAAATGTATTCAAAAGTTAATGGAAATGATGCTGTAACCATTCAAATTCAAAAACAAACAGAATATACCACTGCTGATGTAGCAAGAGATGTACGTGCTAAAGTAGCAGATATAATGGAAAACAATGACGGTGTAGAGATTGTTACACTAATGGATCAAGGTGAATATATAGATATTGTTTTAAATTCAATAACAATGAATTTATTATTTGGTGGTATCTTAGCAATCTTAATCTTATTAATTTTCCTTAGGGATTTAAGACCGACTTTAATTGTTGGGCTATCTATTCCTGTAAGTGTTATAACCGCATTTGTACTTATGTATTTTAGTGGTGTAACTTTAAATATTATATCAATGGGTGGATTGGCTCTTGGAGTAGGGATGCTTGTTGATAACTCAATTGTAGTAATTGAGAATATATATAGAATGAGAAATGAAGGCAAATCAGCTATTGATGCGTCTATTAAGGGTGCTAGCCAAGTTGCTGGAGCTATATTTGCATCTACACTAACAACAGTTGCTGTGTTTTTACCGATTGTATTTACGCAAGGATTAGCTAGGCAAATATTTACAGATATGGGATTAACCATTGCATATTCTTTATTAGCCAGCTTACTGATTGCCTTAACATTTGTACCAATGATGGCTTCAAAAATGTTAAGTAAAGAAACTAAAAAAGAACACAGAATATTTGAAGGTATAAAATCAAACTACACAAAAGTACTTAAGTATTCATTGAAACATAAATGGATGGTTATCTTACTGGTTTTAGTATTGTTTGTAACAAGTATAGTAGGGGCCCTAAGGATGGGAACTGAATTATTCCCAGCATCAGATATGGGAGAAATATCTGCTACCGTAACAATGCCTCAAGGTTCAGATTTTGAAGAAACTGTAGCAGTTGCAGATGCCTTTTACGAACTTATAGCAACAATAGAAGATGTAGAAACCATAGGTGCTTCATTAGGTGGCGGTATGGCTGCTATGATGGGTGGTTTTGGTGGTGGCAATAATGATACCGTTAGCTTCAATATTATTTTAAAAGAAAATAGAAGTAATACAACTAGTGAAATTGCTCAGAGGATTAGAGAAATAACAAGTGAACTAGATGCAGAAATAACTTTAAGTGATGATCAAATGAATATGGGTGCATTAACAGGCAGTCCGATATCAATAGATATAAGGGGTAGAGAATTTGATACCTTAGAAAGTATTGCTCAAGATATTGCTGAAATTATTGCTTCTGTAGAGGGAACAACTGAGATATCTGATGGGTTAGAAGAAACATCACCTGAATTTAGAGTGATTGTGGATAAAGAGAAAAGTATTGCACAAGGTTTAACAGTTGCTCAAGTGTTTATGAAGATGAATGAAATGATATCAGATGTATCTTCATCTACAACAATTAACATAAACAATCACGATATTGGTATATATGTTAAGAATGAATACGATGAAAAAGATGCAACCATTACAGATATAAAAAACATAGTTTTAACGAATCATCAAGGAGAGCAAGTGCAATTATTAGATATAGCAGAAATAGTTGAGGCTCAAGGTTTTTCTTCTATAAGTAGGTCTAATCAACAAAGATACATTACTGTAACGGCTCAATTAGAAGATGGTTATAATATTGGTTTAGTAAGTAGAGAAGTAAATGATAAAATTGCCCAATATGAAGTGGCAGAAGGCTATACACTTAATATAGCTGGGGAAAATCAAATGATTAATGAATCATTTAGAGACTTATTCTTAATGTTATTAATGGGGATAGCATTTATTTACCTAATAATGGTTGCACAATTCCAATCATTAAAATCACCATTTATAGTTATGTTTACAATTCCATTAGCTTTTACTGGTGGTTTCTTAGGATTAATTATAACAGGTAATCCAATCAGTATGATTTCTTTAGTAGGATTGATCATTCTTTGTGGTATTGTTGTTAACAATGGTATTGTATTTGTAGATTATGTAAACAAATTAAGAGAAGAGGGTATGAATAAATACGATGCATTAATTACAGCAGGTAATGATCGTTTAAGACCTATAATGATGACAGCTCTAACAACTATTTTTGCCCTTTCTACACTTTCATTAGGTGCAGGAGAAGGAACAGAAATGATGCAGCCAATGGCAATTACTGCAATTGGAGGATTGATTTATTCAACGGTATTAACACTTATATTTATTCCAGTATTATACGATGCTTTTAATAGAAAAGAAAAAAAGGCAATTGAATAAGTATATAACGACAAAAAAAGGTTCTCCAAAAATAAGGAGAACCTTTTTTACGAGTCCATTTTTTCATACTAAATCATAAGAATTTAAAAATTCTTTAACAATATTTTCATATAATTTAGGACTAATATTATATGAATCAGCATGAGGTGCATCTGAAACAATGAGTAAATGCTTTTTATCTTTCTTTGCTTCATAAAGTTTTTTGCTCATTTCAGGAGGAACAAAACAATCATTTGCACCATGGATGAATAACATAGGAATATCAATCTTTTTAATATCCTGTATGGGGCTTACACTTTTTACATTGAAATTCCCTTTAAGTCTAAAAAAGATATTGCCCATTAGGAGCATTAGTCTAGGAGGTAAGTAGGGACAAGCTCTTTTTAAGACACTTGTAAATTGTTCACATAGATCAGAATAAGGACAATCAACGATAGCAAAAGATATTTTATCCGTAATAGCTAAATATTGAATAATTGTTGCAGCTCCCATGGATTTACCATATAGACCTACTTGCTGAGGTTTTTTATTTTCTTCTACCCACCTAACAATTTTACCAAGATCATTCTTCTCATGGTACCCAAATGTTGTACACTTACCCCCGCTTTCACCGTGGTACCTTTGGTCATACAATAAAACATTGTAGCCTAGGCTATAAAATAAAGGTATGTGTTTTAAATAATTGCACATATTAGCAGTCCAACCATGACACATAATTATAACTTTGTTTTTTTCAAAATTATAATATCTACATCTTAACGGTTTTCCGTCAGTAGAAGATAAAAAGAATGTATCAGGTTTAAAATCCATAATTTTTTTATTTTTATCAAATTCCATTTCTTTAATATCTTCTGTTAAAAAAAAGTTATACTCCAGAAGAGGAGGGCATATTATTTTTTTAGCAACAACAAAAGCGACCATATATAGTACAGATAATGGTAAGAATAAGACCCAAATGAATTTTAAGAAAAAATCTTTCATCTTTTTGTACCCCTTTTAATAAACTAGTTATTGCATTGAATAGAGTTATAGTTATTCTATCAAGAAATCGATATTCATATTCATAAAAAAGGGGGAAGCATAAGATGAATGTTTAATAAGTAAAGAATATGGACACAAATCTAATTGAAAGAAATTTTTGAGTAACTATATCTATATATTATTTTTAGGATAATAATTATATAAGTTGCATTCTAATGGAATAATATGTTAAAATAGTTATGATTTTAACCAGATAATAATTATAGTAATTATTCGAAGATAGACACATAGTTTGTAATGCTAGAGTAATAATATATATAATTAAAGAAAGTGTTTTTAAGGAGGAGTAGTTTCGTGTTAGTTTCAGGAAAAGAAATTTTAGATCATGCTCATAAATTAGGTTATGCAGTGGGTGCATTTAATACAAATAATTTAGAAACCACACAAGCAATTATTCAAGCAGCTGAAGAAGAAAAATCACCAGTTATTATTCAATCAAGTCAAACTGCTATAACATATGCAGGTATTGATGAATTGTACCAAATGGTAAAAGGTATAGCGGGTAGAGCATCAGTACCAGTTTGCTTGCATTTAGACCATGGTACGGACTGGGCAGCTGTAATGCAATGTTTAAGAACAGGTTGGACTTCAGTAATGTTTGACGGTTCAAAATACGATTTAGCTAAAAATATCGAAATAACTAAAAGTGTAGTTGAAATAGCTCGTCCAATGGGTGTTTCAGTAGAGGCTGAATTAGGAAAAATCGGTGGTGTTGAAGACCATATTAATGTAAGTGAAAAAGATGCCACAATGACAGACCCTGATGAAGCTGTAGAATTTGTTGAAAAAACAGGAGTAGATTACTTAGCAATAGCAATTGGAACAGCTCATGGTATGTATAAGGGTGATCCTAATTTAGATTTTGACAGATTAGAGACAATTAAAAAGTTATTGAATATGCCTATTGTTTTACACGGTGCATCTGGCATATCAGAAGAAGATATTAAAAAAGCCGTATCACTAGGTGTTAATAAAATTAATATTGATACAGAGTTAAGATTAGCTTTCCAACAAGCAGTTCATAAAGTAGTGAGAGAAACCCCAGATGTTTATGATCCAAGAAAAATCCTTGGACCAGCAACATTAGCAATTAAAGAAGTAGTTAAAGGTAAAATAAAAATGTTTGGAAGCAGCGGACGTGCATAATTAATAATCTTTGAATCCTATAATAATCTTAATGATTTCTAGTTCCTACTTGGAGCTAGAAATCTTCTAAATTAAAAAATTCTTACTTCTCACTTTTCCCAAAAATAAGTTTTTAAATATTAAAGGTGGTATAAAATGAATAACGGGTTAGATGAAATGACTTTATCTGAGTTAAGAGAATTAGGTAAGTCATTGAATATAAAAAGTATAACTACGTACAAAAAAAATGAGTTAATAGAGAAAATAAACGATATAAAGAATACTGAGAATCAAAAAGCAACAACAAACAATGAAAATGAAGAGAAAAAAACAGAACAAGTTACAGTAGATTTAAATTCTAAAGAGGATAAAGAAGATAGGGAACAAGGAAAAGAGCCAACGAACACAGGGAATAGTAAAAGCAATGATTTGCCACGAGATATAGAGCAATTAGATAGCGGACAACTTGCACAAGGTGTATTAGAAGTACTGCCAGATGGCTATGGGTTTATTCGCTCTGCTAATTTTTTACCAGGAGATAATGATGTTTATGTATCACCTTCGCAGATTAGGCGATTTAGTTTAAAAACTGGAGATTTAGTGAGAGGAAATATTCGTATAAAAAAGGATACTGAAAAATTCAGTGCCCTATTATATGTTCAAGCAGTTAATGGAGAAGATCCAAGAGAAGCCACTAGAAGACCTAATTTTGAAGATTTAACACCTATTTTCCCAAATCAAAGAATACACCTAGAAACAAGTCAAAAAGAGTTTTCTACAAGATTAACAGATATTATTGCGCCTATTGGTAAAGGTCAAAGGGGGATGATTGTTGCACCTCCTAAAGCAGGAAAAACAACTTTATTAAAACAAATTGCCAATGCTATAACTGCTAATCATAAAGAAACCAATCTTATTGTACTTCTTATAGATGAGAGACCTGAAGAGGTAACAGATATTAGAAGGTCCATTATTGGTAAAAATGTAGATGTTATTCACTCTACTTTTGACGAATTACCAGATCATCATAGACGTGTTTCAGAAATGGTTCTTGAAAGAGCAAAAAGATTGGTTGAGCATAAAAAAGATGTGATTATTTTACTTGATAGTATTACAAGACTTGCCAGGGCATACAATCTTTCTATCCCACCAAGTGGTCGTACTCTATCAGGTGGCTTAGATCCAGCAGCTCTACATATGCCTAAAAAATTCTTTGGAGCAGCAAGGAATATTGAAGAAGGTGGCAGTTTAACAATACTTGCTACTGCCCTTGTGGAAACAGGAAGTAAGATGGATGAGGTCATTTTTGAAGAATTTAAAGGTACAGGTAATATGGAGCTTGTATTAGATAGAAAGCTTTCGGAAAAGCGCATTTTCCCAGCGATAGATATTATAAAATCTGGCACAAGAAGAGAAGATTTGCTTCTTACTAAAGAGGAAACGGAAGCTATGTATATTATAAGAAGATCATTAGGAAATGTGAAATCAGAAGAAGGTATAGAATCTTTACTAAGTATTTTTGTGAAATGTAGAAACAATGAAGAATTTGTCTCAACTGTAAAAAAAATAAAATTTTAATAAACAAAAATGTTTTGTAAATAAGCTTGAATAAAAAAATACAATATGTTATAATTTAAAAGCTGTTTATTTTAGAGATTTAGGCATGTCAATCGCGCCTATATTTATCTAATTAACTTGAAAATGTGACCAAGTCACTTTTCTAGAGTACATGAGATCGGCTTGATCGACATATAATATTATTTAATTATATGAGAGAGGTGAATAAAGATGAAAAAAGAGATACAACCAACTTATCATAGAGCAAATGTTGCTTGTAACTGTGGTAATGAATTCGTAACAGGTTCAACAAATGATAGCATTCATGTTGAAGTTTGTTCAAAATGTCACCCGTTTTATACTGGTACACAAAAATCATTAACTACAAGAGGACGTATTGATAAATTCAATCGTAAATATGGTATTAACAACGAAGAATAAGAACGTTAGCGGGTTGAGGTTGAAAAATCTCAACCTGTTTTTTAAGGAAGGTTTATTCACCTAGAACCAGATTAGTAAGGTTCCTTTTATGAAAGTGGGTGTAATGTATGAAAAGAGTAAATATTGGAGGCCAAGCTGTTATTGAGGGTGTAATGATGAAATGTGAAGATAAGTACACCATAGCAGTTAGAAAGTCAGATAAAGATATAGTTATAAACAATCAAGAATACAAAAGTGCATCTAAAAAATACAAAGTATTAAAGATGCCTATTTTAAGAGGGATATTGGCTTTTGTAGAGTCAATGATTATTGGAGTGAAAACCCTCACTTATTCGGCAGAGTTTTTTGATGTAGAAGAAGATGATAATGAGAAATTGAAAGAGTCTAAAATCGATCATTTTATAAATAAAGTTTTAGGGGATAAGGCACAAGATGTATTAGTAGGCATATCCGTTGTGTTTGCAACATTTATTAGCATTGGTTTGTTTATGGTTGCGCCCCTTTTAATAACTAGATTAATAAGAGAATTTGCACCAATACATGCTATTCAAAACTTAGTTGAAGGTATAGTAAGAATCGGGATATTTTTATCCTATATCCTACTCATATCTAAAATGAAAGATATCCAGCGAGTATTTCAATACCATGGTGCAGAGCATAAAACCATAAATTGTCTAGAACATGATGAAAGCTTAACAATAGAAAATGTTAAGAAACACTCTAGGCTTCATAAGAGATGTGGAACAAGCTTCTTGTTTATTGTAATGTTTGTAAGTATTCTAGTATTTATGTTTATTAGAATTGATGTATTTTGGGTAAGGTTATTATCACGTATTGTTTTAGTTCCCATTATCGCTGGAATTTCCTATGAAATCATTAGATTTGCAGGAAAATCAGAATCAAAATTAGTGGATATAATCAGCTATCCAGGTATGTGTATTCAGAGATTGACGACTAAAGAACCAGACGATGAACAAATTGAAGTAGCCATTGTTGCAGTGAAAGGTGTTTTGAATAATGGAGAAAACCCTTCAACAAATATATTATAGTGGAATACAACTGTTACAGAATGCGAATATTGATAATGCTAATTATGAAGCAAGACTATTATTAGAAGATACTCTAGATATTGACAAGACTCAAATACTAGTATATCCGAATACAGAAGTAAGTGAAGAAGATTATATAAACTATTTAAATAAAATAAATAGAAGAGTAAATAAAGAACCTATAGCTTATATTATTGGGTATCAAGAATTTATGGGATTGAATTTTAAAGTAAATCCTTATGTATTAATTCCAAGGCAAGATACAGAAACATTAATAGAAACGGTTTTAGAAGTATGTAAAACCAAGGTAAATCCGGCATTGTTAGATATATGCACTGGGTCAGGATGTATAGCAATAAGTCTTGGGGTTTTTATGAAATTAAATACTATAAAAGGAATAGATATATCTGAAGAAGCTTTAGGTATAGCAAAGGAAAATGCAAAATATCATAATGTAAAAGTAGAATTCTTACAAAGTGATTTACTGCAAAAGTTAGATATGGATGAAAAATTTGATATCATTGTTTCAAATCCTCCATATATTCCTACCAAGGATATTAATGATTTAATGGAAGACGTAAAGAATTTTGAGCCTGAATTGGCTTTAGATGGTAAAGAAGATGGTTTGTATTTTTATAGAATAATAGCAGAAGAATCGAGAAACTACCTTAAGGATAAGGGCTTTTTATTTTTTGAAATAGGTTATGATCAAGGCAAGGATGTATTAGGAATCTTAGAAAATAAAGGTTATAAAAATATAAAGGTTATTAAAGATTTAGCTGGTTTGGACAGAGTTGTTTATGGAGAAATAGCGTTATAGTACGGAGGTATATGTATGTTTGACAAGTTAGAAGATATTGTTAATAGGTATGAAGATATATTACAGGATATAAATAATCCTGAAACAGTTAGTAATCAAGAAAAATGGCGTAAACTTATGAAAGAACAAAGTGAGTTAACACCAATAGTAGAAAAATACAAAATCTATAAAAGTACAAAACAAAACATAGAAGATAGTTTATCTATTCTTGAAGAAGAAGACGATGAAGAAATGAGAGAATTAGCTAAAGAAGAATTAAGTGAGAGTAAAAGCTTAGTGACAAAGTTAGAAGATGAGTTAAAAGTATTATTGTTGCCAAAAGATCCTAACGACGATAAAAATGTTTTTGTTGAAATTCGTGGCGGTGCTGGTGGTGATGAAGCGGCATTGTTTGCTGCTCAACTCTTTAGAATGTATTCAAGATATGCAGAAATAAACCGCTGGAAAGTTGAATTGGTTAACTTGAATGAAAACGGTATCGGCGGATTTAAAGAAGTTGTTTTTATGATCAAAGGTGACAAAGCATATTCTAAATTAAAATATGAAAGTGGTGTTCACCGTGTACAACGAATACCTGTAACGGAATCAGGAGGACGAATTCATACATCTACTGTTACAGTTGCAGTATTACCAGAAGCTGAAGATGTTGATGTTGAAATCAATGCCAATGATTTAAGAATTGATGTATTTCGTTCTTCAGGAAACGGTGGACAGAGTGTTAATACTACGGATTCTGCAGTAAGGGTAACTCATATACCCACAGGATTAGTAGTTTCATGTCAAGATGGTAAATCACAGTTAAAGAATAAAGAAAAAGCATTACAAGTATTAAGAGCTAGATTGTTTGAAATGGAACTTGAAAAACAACAAAGTGAATTGGCACAAAATAGAAAAAGTCAAGTAGGTACGGGAGATCGCTCTGAGAAAATTAGAACTTATAACTTCCCTCAAGGAAGAGTAACAGACCATAGAATAAAACTAACACTACATCGTTTAGATGCAATGTTAGATGGTGAAATTCAAGAAATGGTAGACAGTCTGATAACTGCAGATCAATCAGAGAAATTAAAAAATATGCAAGAAGCATAATAGTGAGTATGTCTTAAAATACTTTGATAGATCTATCTAAAAGTGTATTAAGACATATTTTTTTACTTTAAAGGAAAGTTCTATTTCCTATGAAGCATATATAAATAAAGACGAATAAATTCCTAAAAAGGTTGCATTAGTTATTTAATAAATGTAAAATATCAATAACAAACAAAGGAAAACAATTTATTTTCTCTTAATAATACTTCGTTGTTTACAGTTGCATTTTTACTTGTCATTAGTGATATGATAAAGGAGTGGGTTTAGATGTATGTTTTATTCGTAGTTCTAAATGAAACGGAATACTTATCAGATGTTCTTATCAAAATTAGACAATTGGGTATTAGAGGTGCTACAGTAATAGAAAGTGTGGGAGCTACATCCATAGATAAAGGCATATATAGTTTGCCTGTCATAGGTGGATTTATGAGGACTTTAGATGGGGATTCGTCTACCAATAGGACAATATTTTCTGTTATAGAGAATGAAAAAGAAGTTGAGAAAGCAATGGAAGAAGTTGAAAAGGTTTTAGGTGGCGACTTGAAAAAACCCCATAAAGGAATAATGTTCGTTTTACCAGTTACACATTTTAGAGGTGGGGAATTACAAAGACATATTGAAGATCGTGAGAATAAAAAAATCATAGAAAAAGAATATGAAAGTGAATATTACTAGAACAGATAAAGATTGGTTTTAAGAGAGGATGGTTGTTTTATGGAATCTCAATATATACTATTTATTATCATAAATGATACAAAATCCTTTAAACAGGCAAAGGAAAAATTAAAGAACATTGGAATAACAAGCTATACGGTAATAGACACTATGGGAGCAACTAGCTTATTTGATAAAGATGATATTAGATACGCCTCTTTTATGCCAGGCATTGTTAATCAAGAAAATAAGCAGTTTAACAAAACAATATTCATTGCTTTAGAGAATGAAGAAAAAACAGTAAAGGTAATGGATGAAGTAGAAAAGGTCCTTTATAGCGATGGAAATCATAGAGGTAAAGGAATAATGTTTACAGTTCCTATTTATAAAAGCTTAGGAATAACCAATTTTAATAAATAAAACCTAAAAATGCCTTTGAACAAGGGTAGTTCTATTAGAGATAAGTTCATCATATATATTTAAAAAAAGTAAAGTGAATGATGCTCTTTGGCTATTATTGCTCTTGTTATAGGTCTTTTTTCAGGGTTAATAGGCCTTACTATTGGTGTTATTTCAGCATATTCTGTTTCAAATAGAGGCAGTAGGTTTGAGGGGATATTAACTGGTTTTACAGGTGGGCTTATGTTATCTATTATATACATAGATATTTTACCAGAAGCATTTAGTAAATCAGGTTTATGGGTTACTTTTTCAGGTATAGTATTAGGAATGTTATTGTTTTTACTAGTTGAAGCGGTGGTACATAAAAAATTAGTAAACAAAAAGATGGGGTCAGTAGAAAAAGGTTATAAAAAAACGGCATATATGATAGCTATAGCACTAGCTTTCCATAATATACCAGAAGGTATAGCCGTTGGTTCACTAATAAGTGATTCAGTAATTAAAGGATTAAAATTTGGGATTGTTATAACAATGCATAATATACCAGAAGGGTTTATTATTGCAATGCCCTTTAAAAAATCAGGGGTTACATTACCTAAAATTATGATTTTATCAGTTGTCATTAGTTTGTTTATGGGAATTGGAGGTTATTTCGGATTTTTATTTAGTAGCTCATCTGATGTCTTTATGGCAATGTCTTTAGGGATTGCAGGTGGTATTATGCTCTATGTAACTTGTGGGGAAATATTAATGAAATCCTCTGAAAAGTGGAAAGGTAGATCTGTTGTAGTGTCTGTTATTTTAGGTGTGTTGGTAGGAATACTTATATCATATTAATCTTGTGCCTTTTCCTACGCTACAGCACAAGGTTTCAATGAAAGTCTATGCCTCTTGCTGTGCAATAGAAACAAGCCTTATTTCAACCTTTTGAATGTTGGAATTAGGCTTTTTTTAATATGTTTTAGAATTACTACCTAATATCTAATTCTTTTCTTTTTATAGTAATAGTGTTATAATGATTAATATATAAAATATATTTTTTGGTAAAATTAAATAAAAACTTATAATATTATCTCATTAATTTAAGGAGAGATGGCAATGAAAAGAATTAAAAGGGTTTTCAATTTTTTGCTCGGTTGGTTAATAAAAATGTCAGTATTCCAGCAAATATTAATAGTTTCTTTAATGACTTCCTTGATAGCTACTACTACCCTATTTATAAGTATAGGAGATGAAAGGGTACTAGCAGTGAAGTTAACGGTAGGTGTATGGTTAGGTTTCATCCTATTTAATAGTATAGTCAAATTAATTCTTATCCAAGGGCTAAACAAACCTTTGAAACTACTTGAGAAAACAACAGATGCCATGTCTATAGGTGATTTATCAAAAAATTTTAATGGGTTTGAATATAGTAAAGAAATAAAAGATCTCTCTTTTCAAATTAATAATGCCATCATAGGGTTAAAAAAAATAATATTTAATATAAATGATCAAGCGGATACTTTATATGGTGCCAGTGAAGATTTAAAAGAGAATTCAAGTAAGAATAGTGAATCCTTTGAAACGGTTATTGGTTCCATGAAAGAATTAGCTTCAGGTACATCAGAACAAGCAGAATATCTATCTGATGCAGCTGAAAAAATAAGTTATCTTTCAGAGTTAATACATAAAGTTACAGAGGATACTGAGAACATTGCAATGGATTCAAAAAAGTTATCAGATGCTGCTATAACGGGTCAAAACATCACAAATCAAGTAAATGGACAAATTAATGAGATATATGAATCAACACAGGATATTAAATTGGTAATAAATGAGTTAAATAAAACTTCAGAAGAAATTGGAAAAATCACATCAGTAATTAAAACCATTGGAGAACAGACAAGTTTATTAGCTTTAAATGCGGCAATAGAGGCTGCAAGAGCAGGGGAGCATGGAAGAGGTTTTGCAGTTGTAGCAGATGAAACTAGAAAACTAGCAGGGCAATCAATGGATGCAACCAAAATGATTAAATCGCTCCTAGAGCAAATGAACAAAAGGAATTCAGACATTGTAGGTGTAATTAATAAAGGGGTTTCACAAGCTGAAACAGGCAAGGCGTTCGCTCAAACGGCTAGTGATACTTTTAAAGAAATTTTTGGCGTATTAAAAGAAAATACGATGAAGATAGAAGTCGTTGCAAATTCAGCTAAAGAGATAACTAAGAATAGTGGGAGTGTTAATGAAACAATATCAAGTATTGCAGCTTTTAGTGAAGAAATTATGGCTAGTACCCAAGAAGTATTAGCTGTGAGTCAACAGCAAAACGAATATACAGATCATATTACAGTTTTGTCTAAGAGTCTAAATAATACAGCAACAACTCTAAAACAATCAATAACCCTGTATATGAGTTTTAGTTTTTTTGGGAATCAATCACGTAAGGACAGTACTGAAAAAGCAATAAATACATATCTAATTAAAAATCCTTACTTGAAGGTTAATTACACAGATACGGTTAAGGATAGCAAACTGTTTTATCCTTTAATGGTTGATAAACTAAAAAAAGGGAATGGAGCAGATTTGATTCAAATAAATCAGCCTTGGCTTCCAGAATTAAAAGAAATGGGAGATTACTTTGTAGACCTATCTAAAGAACCAAATATGGATTTATCAGGCTTTGATAAAAAAGCATTAGATATGTGTTCTGTAAATGGTCATTTAATGGGCTTACCTACAGGTTTAAATGCATTATCATTACATATCAATGATGATTTTTTTAAAAGTCATAATATCCCATTAGATACTAAATGGAATTGGGATACTCTTTATGAAATTGGAACTAAAGTACACCAAAGGAATAATAGTCATTACTTGTTAGCATCCTCAACTAAAGAATTTACTTTATTGCTAATGAAAATGTATGTTAGACAGAAAACAGGCAAACAATTTATTGAAGACGATTTTACAGTAGGATTTGATCAACAAGTATTAATAGATATGTACAAGTATTTTAAAAAATTGGTTGAATGTGGTGCATTGCTTACGAGTATCGCTAGTTTGCGAGATTCAAGTGGGAATCAATATGATGATATTGAAGAATCTGATTCATTTGGTGATAGAATTGGAATTGTATGCCGTTGGGTCTCAGATTATGAAAAAAGTACAAAAGACATTTTTAGAGGATGCAAAGTGTCTATATCTATTCCACCTATATCAAAAAGTGCTAAAACAAGTGGTATACCTGTAAAACCTCAACTTATGTTAGGCGTTAATAAGAATTCAGATAATGTTAAAGAAGTTGTTAAGTTTTTAAATTGGATTTATAATGATCCAGAAGGCATTAAAGCTTGGGGAACCAATAGAGGTCCATCACCAACTGTTATAGGAAAAAAAGTTCAGGAAGATGAAAAAATGATTAATCCTAATATATCTAATGCATTAACACTAGCATTGGAAAATGGGGGATCATCAGAGAATCAAATCTCTAATTATGGCACTGTTATTAAAGTGTTTTCGGATATTAATGATAAAGTATTTCAAGGTAATATAGCACCTGAAGAGGGTGCGGATCAATTGGTAAAAAGTATAGATAAAATTCTTGAGAAACTTAGAAAAAAACAACGAAAAACTAAAAATAGAAAACAATAAAGGTAAAACAAAAGTAAAAGTGACTTGGGCACTATAAAAAACATTTATTAAGTGATAAGTCACCTTTGTTCTTGCCAAAATTGAACTTTCTTATAAAGTTAAAAAAGAAGTAGAATGATTCTACTTCTTTTTTATGAAAAAATACTAAGGCCTAAAACTAGAAAAACAATACAAATAATTAAAAAGATAAAAAATAGTATTCTAGCAATACCAGCTGCTGCTGTTGCAATTACTCCAAAACCAAAAAGCCCTGCGATAATAGCTATAATTAGAAATAACAATGCCCATTTAAGCATAGATATCACACCTTTGTAAGATTGTTTTTCTTACTCTGTGTAAGAATATAATTATCATTTGCTTTTCTAAAGTAAAAAATGCAAAAATCTTGAAATATTTATGTAGCAGTATTTGACAACTTATTGTCTTTAAACCATTTTATAAGGTAGATAGAACCGATAAAAACAGAAATTAAAAATCCATAAGCAATATAGCCTGTTAAGTGAATTCGCATAGTAATAAAAAGAGAATTAATTAAAACTGCAAAAATTAAATACTTCATATTAGAAGACTTAATACTATAAATAACAAATAAAGATAGAAGTATTTGAATGATAAACGATAGCAATTGATTCACACCATCACTCAAAAATAAAAATGGATTATCCATAAACAGACTTTTGACAGATTCTATTTCACTTAATGCCACACCTTGTTTTAACATTTGATTTTCAAAGGTATTTTGTAACATAGTAATAGCAGTAAACAAATACATAGCATAATAAAAGCCTAAAATTACAATTGATTTTATACCTTCATAAGACAAACTATAAGCAATTCCATTATCATATGTACAATTGTTTTTAGCAATAAATTTAAATGTAATATATCGGGTTGTTTCTTCTATAATACCACTTGTAAAACCAACAATTAGACTGATTAAAAAAGGAAATGTTATTTTCAATTGATCATACCAAGCCATAGTTGAAAAATAATCTAATAATGGTATGGTAATCATCATTTGGGATATAAAGAAGGCCATTATACCAATAAAAATAATTTTTAGAGAATAAGACGTTTTGTTCTTTAATACGATTAATCCGATAATAGGTACCACAACAGCAATTAATAGTGTTAAAATTATAAAAATCAAAGATGTTATAAGCAATTTAATTCTCCTCCTCATATGATTATAAACTTATATCTAATAATACTACTTTGCAATAAAAAAAACAAATAATTAAAAAGTCTAACTTAACTAAACTTATTAATACATATACAATATATTTGAAAAATGATATAATATTTATGATAAATTAAGGGAGGGATCAAAGTATGAAAATGACAAAATTAGGTATTAGCACAGGACTTTTAAGCAGTATTTGCTTTTTCTTTGCCTATTATAGTATTTGGGTGGGTACTGCATTAATGTTAGCTGTTATTGTATTAAACCTTAACAATACAGTTAAACGAAATGCTATTCAAGGAGTAGTAACATTTGGTTCATTAATAATCCTTAAATCTA
This sequence comes from Natranaerovirga pectinivora, assembly GCF_004342165.1. Taxonomy (NCBI): domain Bacteria; kingdom Bacillati; phylum Bacillota; class Clostridia; order Lachnospirales; family Natranaerovirgaceae; genus Natranaerovirga; species Natranaerovirga pectinivora. Next base: position 132,707 of record NZ_SMAL01000006.1, read on the forward strand.
TTTATGATAGATTCTTTTGGCTTATTGATAGATTTACTAGAGGAACCAATACTTTCAACATATGGTTTAATGAAGTGTATAGATGGTTTTTATTGGTAATAGTACTATATTGTATTATCAATGCAATAAAAGAGAAAATTGTATATATACCAATTGTATCAGACTTTGTAAATAAAAACATAGATGACTTAGATTAAGAATATAAAAGAAGACTCTACCACAAAAGGATAGAGCCTTCTTTTTTTATGCAGCTTCTGGTTCCGTAGATTGAGACTCATTGAATAGATTAGTTGATTTTGTAATAATAAAAAAGGTTATAACAGCCACTAAGCAAATAATTGAATTAACAAAGAATACACCTGAAATTCCAATGTATGTAGTAGCAAATCCCCCTACTGAAGATCCGATGATTCTACTTAGTCCACTAAGAATAATAGCATTCATCATTTGACCGCTGGCTTTTAATTCTTTTACAACATTGTCACTAACAAATTGAGCCATACATAGATAAAAAACAATAAATGTAAATCCGTGTAATGTCCAAATAAAAGGCAATGTAACTTCTGATAATGCAAAAGCAAATAAAAACCATCTGATAGACTGGATTAGCCCAGAAAACATGAGAATATTTATAATACCAAAGCGTTTATAAAGCCTATCAAAAAACATCATAAAAGGAAACTGGCTAAAGGATCCAATGGAAACACCCAGGCCTATGATTCCAGTACTAATCCCTAAACTTTTACTATACAAAGAATGAAATGAGTTGAAAAAACCAAATGCAGTAGATATTATTAAAGCATAACTAAAAATAATAATGAGTCGTTTGTCTTTAAATAACACTAAAATATTAACTTTTTGTTTTCCTTTACTTTGATGACCTTCTACTGGTGGATAGAATAAAGCTAATAATAAAGATGAAAACATTAAAATTGAAAAAACGGGAAACATATACATGATATTGTTTTCAAAAATTCTACCAGCAAAATAAGCCATAAGGGCAAAACCCAGTGAACCGATTGTTCTTATATGAGAGAATTTAAATTTGTTAGATGTTGATAACTCTAAAGTAATGGCATCGCTTATAGGATTTATAGCACATTGGAAGAAATTAAAGGTCCCTAAAGCAAGTGCTAATAAAATAAATCGATCTCCTGATAAGGGTAAAAACCAAATAGTAGCCGATGCAGCAATAAGACAAATATATAAAACAGTATTTTTATACTTAGAACGATCACTAACAATGCCCCATAATGGCTGAGCAAATAGAATGATGATACCACCTAAAGATTCTAATAAACCTATTTGAGCACCATCGAATTTTAAAACATCTGAGTAGTAAATACCTATAAAAGCTCCAAATGCGCTATAACTCATAAACCTAATAGCATAATAAAGAGAAATAGGTATTAGTATTGATTTTGTCCGTTTCATTTTAGTTATGTCCTCCTTCAGCTAAACACTTGTTCAAATATTGCAAATAAATTAATGATTATAAAAGAAAATCGATGTATTTAGTAACTTATAGATTATAACATAAGTGTGGTAAAAGTAAAAACTAAAAATAATGAACAAATTATTAACAAAAGAATAAAACAAACTTTACCGAGGTGATAGATTATGGACTTAAAACAGCATTTTTTAGACTTTGAAGAACATTTATTAAAAGACGAAAAACCATCTATTTACTTTAATGAATTAGTGAATACCCATAAATTCCCTAAGGAGAAACCATTTAGTAGTATGTTATCTTTAAAGGAAACAGAACAAAATTTAGTGCATCATCCAGAAGGAAATGTATGGAATCATACAATGTTGGTAGTGGATTATGCAGCAATTGTAAAAAGACATAGTGAAAATCCAAAAGTATTTATGTGGGGGGCTTTTCTACATGATATAGGAAAATCAACTACTACGAAAGTAAGAAAAGGAAAAATCACTTCTTATGACCATGATAAAGAAGGTGAAATTTTAGCTGAGGCATTTTTAAGATCCTTTAGTAATGATGAAAGTTTTATTAATGGGGTAAAAAAGATATGCAGATGGCATATGCAGCCTCTTTTTATAGCAAAACAACTGCCTTTTGCTGATATTAAAGGTATGATTGGGGAAGTAAAAGCATCTGAAATAGGGTTGTTTTCTATTTGTGATAGACTAGGCAGAGGAAAATTAACATCTGCAAAAATAGAAGAACAAATGAAAGCAGTTATTACATTTTTAGATAAAGCTAAAAAGTATTCACAAGAAGATGAAAAAATAGAACAAATCATTGAAATTATTAAAAACTTCAATGTTGAAAATTAGAGAAATTATATAAAATAAATAAATAATAGTCGAAAAATAAAATCAGATATTATATAATATAGATAAGTTAAATGAAATATAAAAGGAGATAATAATATGAAATTGGAATTAGATGAGTTTATTGAAGAAATAAAAGCCGAGATTGCTGGGTATGAAGAAATTGATGAAAAGCTCATTATTGAATGGGAAAAGAATTTTAGAGAAGTTATTAAAACCTATAAGGATCCAAAAGGTAGAGTAAAAAGAGAAAAAAATTCTATTTATATAGTATTAGAAGATGAATCAGAGATTTTTAGAGTTGCTGATCAATATTTTTCCGCTGTTGATGGAGATGAAATAAAAGAATATTGGGCTGGATTTCAATTGTAAAAAAAAGCATTGTTTTTATATGGGTAAATGAAAAGGTCTTAACATATAAAGAAAGCGAATAATTTCAAATTATTCGCTTTCTAATAAGTGGTTATATACATTAGTAACAACAATTAGCTATTAATTAGTATGTAGGTCTGGTTGTGCTTTTTCTAATGAATTTTTGATTGCATCCATAATTAATGAAGAAGTATACTTATGGTCAGCATTAAAAGTCACTTCAGCTACATCTGTATTTGAAGTAAGTTGTGAAGAAATATGCTCAAGTGATGGTTGAAGTAATGGGTATAAGGTCTCTACTGCAGGATGTAAGTCAACTATTTTTACTGAAGTGATTTCATTTTCATTTACCCGTACTTCTACATTTACAGCCTGGTTTTCAAGAACCATGGAAGAAGTATACACACCTGGAATATAAGTCATTGTAGGTGTTGTAGCATCATTTTTCTTAGGACTGAACATAAAGATAAGCAGAAAAATGAGAAAGATTCCCAGGCCAACAAAAATAGCTGTATAAATGATTTCTCTGAGTTGAATAACAATTATTTTAGTGCTCATAAAATTGCCTCCTATAAAACAGCGATTATTATATTTTATTTAACATACACTCAAAATATGAGATACTAGAGTAAAAATACATATAACATTTTTTCAAACTAGGAAGGATGACATAAATGAAAAAATTTAAATTCATAATTGCTATAGGTATTTTAAGTATATTACTTAGTGGTTGTTCTCAAAATATAACAGACAACGAAAAAACTATTGATAATAATACATATGATAATACACAAGAAAATAGCACTAATATCGATGAAAAAGAAAAAAACGGCAGTGAGGAAAATTTAGATAATGATAATATAGAAGATGAACCTAATGAAATAGAAGAAGGCCCTCCTGTTATAGATTATCAAGAAGTACGACCCAATGAGTTAGGACATATTATGGTGGTAATGTATCACGGCATAAGAGATCTGCCACCATACCATCGTACAGCTGAAGATTTCATAAAAGATTTGCAGTATATGTATGACAATGGCTATAGACTCATATCCATGAGAGACTATATTGATCATAATATAGATATAGGCCCTGGTTTAACACCAATTGTATTGACTTTTGATGACGGATTAAGTACAACCTTTTCTTTAACAAAAGAAAATAGTGCGCTAGTACCTGCACCAAATACAGCAGTTGCTTTACTTGAAGCATTTGCTGAGGAAAATCCTGATTTTGGTAAGGCAGCTGTTTTTTATATCAATAGTGACTTAAGTATTTTTGATGGAGAAGGAACAGTTGAAGAAAGATTGCAGTGGTTGGTTGATAATGGCTATGAAGTTGCTAATCATACCAGTCAACATGCAGACCTATCTAAATTAGATGGGAATAGTGTACAAGTTCACATTGGCAAGGCAGATCAGTTTATAAAAAACATTCTGGGCAATGACTATATTGTTGATTCATTGACTTACCCTTTTGGTAGAAGACCAGCAACAGAATACCTTCAGTATGTAAGTAGTGGTGTATATAATGGCCATAAGTATGAATACAAAGTTGCTTTTAGAGAAGGACCAAGTGGACCATTTCATCCGCCTATACACATTAATTTTGCGCCTCTTAATGTGCCAAGAGTTAGAGGGTCAGAAGGAGATATACAAGATTTGTTGTGGTTCTTCGATTATTATGAAAGCAACCCACATTTAAGATATATATCAGATGGCAATAAAGACAGAATAAGTATTTTAGAGTCTCAAAGTCATTTAATTAATAAAGATGCAATAGGAGACAAGGAACTTTATATATACACAATTGAAGAATAAAAAACAGGTAGCGGAGAATTTTTTCTCCGCTACTTTCAAAAAAAGGCAAAGGTGGTTTAAGAATGGGACTTAGTTTTATTATGGGGCGATCAGGTTCAGGAAAAACCCATATTTGTTATGAGGAGATTATAAAAAAATCAGAAGAAAATTCTAAAGAGACTTTTATTCTACTAGTTCCTGAACAATTTACATTACAAACCCAAAAGGATATCGTTAGCAAACATCCCAAAAAAGGCATTATGTCAATAGAAGTTCTAAGTTTCCAAAGGTTGGCATTTAGAGTCTTTGATGAGTTAGGTGGAACGACTAAAAAAATCCTTGAAGAGACAGGGAAAAGTATGGTCGTAAGAAAGGTTTTAGAAGAGCAAAAAAGTGGACTAAAAATTTTTAATAAGAACATGGACAAGATAGGTGTTGTTAATGAATTAAAATCTGCTATAACAGAATTCTATCAATACAATCTTTCAGAGATAGATATAGAGGATATTATAGAAAAAGCCAACAAATCCCCTTTATTACAAATGAAATTACAAGATCTATATTTAATTTTTAAAGGATTTAAAAACTTTTTAGAAGATAATTATATAACCAATGAAGAATTATTAGATATCTTAAAAGATGTGATTATAAGATCTAATTTTATAAAAAATTGCAGCATTTGGATTGATGGTTTTACAGGATTTACACCTATCCAATATAAAGTATTAAAGGAGTTAATAGCCAATAGCAATGAAGTAAAAGTGACCATTACAATAGATCCAATGGAGTCAATGAATCATCTAGATAAATACCAACTTTTTTATGAAAGTAAAAAAACATATAACAATTTGATACAAATAGCAAAAGAATTAAACATAAAGTCAGAAGAACTCATTATAGAAGAAGAGATACCCATTAGATTTGCTAATCAGAAGGCTTTAGCACATTTAGAAAAGCATCTTTTTAGATTCCCATACGATATATATAAAGAAGAACCTATGGGAATGGAAGTTTTTATTGCAGATGATTTAGACAAGGAAGTGGAATTTGTAGCTAGAAAAATCACTGATTTAACAAGATATGAAGGGTATAAATATAGAGACATAGCAATTATCACAGGAGATATTCAAAGATATGATTTGTTTATCAAAAAAATATTTGCAAATTATAAAATACCCTATTTTATTGATCAGAAAAAAAACATTTTATCCAATCCTTTGGTTGAACTTATTAGAACAAGTTTTGATGTAATCAATAATTATTGGTCTTATGAAAGTGTTTTTAGTTGGTTTAAAACAGGGCTATGTAATATTGAAAAAAGACAGTTGGATTTAATAGAAAATTATGCAATAGCCTATGGCATAAAAGGCAGAAAAAACTGGGAGAAAGTTTGGGACAAACCTTACCCTTCCAAAGCCATTGAAAAAGATAAAGCATTTGAATTAGAAGAAATGAATCAAATAAAAGAAAAAGTGATTCAGCCTTTAATTGATTTTCAAGATAAAATAAAAGGAAAGGGTCACAAAGTAAAAGCAATAACAGTAGCATTATATGAATTTTTAAGAAAATTAAAAATCCAAGAAAAACTAGAGTATTATGCCAATGAATTTAATGAAAGAGAGCTCCTACTATTAGAAAGACAATACAATCAAATTTATAAAATTGTAATAGATCTATTAGATAAAACAGTTGAAATTCTTGGAGAAGAAGTGGTAAGTGTAAAAGAGTATTCTAAGATATTACAAGCAGGGCTAGAACAATCTCAGATGGGATTAGTGCCACCAGGGTTAGATCAGGTTGTTATTGGTGATATAGAAAGAACAAGATTGAAAGATGTTAAAACCTTATTCCTTATTGGCGCCAATGATGGTGTTATACCTAAAACCTCTGATAAAGGCAATGTCTTAAATGATATGGACAGAGAACTTATTGAAGAAAGTGGTATAACAATAGCCCCTACGGCAAAGCAAAAAAGCTATGAGGAACAATTCAATCTGTATTTGAATTTAACAAAGCCTCAAGATCATTTGTTTATTAGTTTTAGCAAACTTAATGGGGAATATAAAACCATTAGACCCTCTAATTTGGTGAACCAAGTAATGAAATTGTATCCCAAATTAAAATTATCTTTTGAAGAAAAAAAGGATGGGTTAGAGTATATTGGGTTGCCAGAGAGTACGTTAAAATACTTAATTGAAGAGTTAAGACAGTATAAAGTTAAAGAACTAGGACCTACGTGGGAAACAGTTTATAACTGGTATTTTAATAGTGAGCAATGGAAGGAAAGAATAATAAAGCTCATTGAAGGCATGTTTTTTGAGAATAAAGAATTTTATTTATCAAAAGAAACTTCAGATAAGTTATATAATAAAGTCTTAAACAACAGTGTTTCTAGATTGGAACAATTTTTAGGATGTCCATTTTCACATTTTATTAAATATGGTTTAAAAGCCCAAGAACGTATTAAGTATGAAGTTTCTATGCCTGATATTGGCATCTTATTTCATGATTCTATAGAGGCATTCTCCAAAAAATTGATTGCCAGTGATTTGGACTGGAGAGATATTAGTGAGGAATTAAGAGATCAATTAGTAGAAGAAGTTGTAAGGGAGGTAGCAAGTAATTATGGAAACCAAGTTTTCTTTAGTTCTGCTAAGAATGAATACTTAATTCAAAGAGTAATACGTATCACTAAAAGAACGGTATGGGCATTACAAAATCATATAAAGAGTGGTAAATTCAAACCAACAGATTATGAAGTTTCTTTTAATACAGATAAAGAGAAATTGGAAGAATTGAATATTAAGTTATCAGATGAACATGTTTTACAGTTAACGGGAAGAATTGATAGAATCGACAAGTATGAAGAAGATGATAAAATTTATTTAAAAGTATTGGATTATAAGTCTGGAAAATCATCCTTTGATATTGTGGCTTTGTATTATGGTTTGCAATTACAGTTAATGGTTTATTTAAATGTTGCAACCACATTGGAAAAATCAAAGCATCCTAATAAGGAAGTTATACCAGCAGGTGTCTTTTATTATCATATAGATGATCCTTTGTTATCTGTTGAAAAGAATCTTTCGGATGATGAAAGAGAAGATGAGTTGTTAAAAGAATTGAAGATGAACGGGTTGGTTTTAGAAAATGAAGAGGTTATTAAGTTGTTAGATTCTAGCTTTGAAACCCAGTCTAATATTATTCCTGTTAAGTATAAGGCGAATGGAGAGTTGGCAGCGAATTCTTCTGTTGCTTCTAAGGAGCAGTTTGAGAGGGTGTTGGATTTTGTTTCTGAGAAGATTAAGAATGCCGGTGAGGATTTAATTAATGGAAATGTGGGGATTAAGCCTTATCGTTATAAGAAGAAGACAGCTTGTGATTATTGTAGTTATAAATCTATTTGTCAGTTTGATCCTTCTTTAGAGGGGGATGGGTTTGAGGTGCTTAAGGAGATGTCTCGGGATGAAGTTTGGAAGTTGATAGAAGGGGATAAGAATCCAGATGAAAGAGATTTGTAGAGAGTAGAATGGGACGACTAGCAAGTGTGTTATACATAAGATTAACCGACCCTTATCCATCCGTGGATAAGAGGGTCGGGCTCCGCCATCCTTGGCTCCGCTGTTACATCTTATATAGAACACACTTGTTAGTCTGAAAGTGGGTTCCCTATAGTTTCTTTTTTAGAATTATGGAGAGAAGAATGGGGACGACTATCAAGTGAGTTATATATAAGATTGACCGACCCTTATCCATCCGTGGATAAGAGGGTCGGGCTCCGCCATCCTTGGTTTCGCTGTTACATTTTATATATAATACACTTGCTAGTCTGAAAGTAGGTTCCCTTTAGTGGTTTTATATAAAACTCTGTAGTTGGTAGCGACTTTAGTTTCAGCAAGGTATATATGATTGATTTGGCGTCGACCGGCTGAAAGGTAAGGCAGCCAAATAAACCATATATGCCTTGCTGAAACGGGTTTCGCCGAACAATTCAAGTTTACACATGAAAAAAGAAGAGACCCTAAAATCTCTTCAAAAAAGCTATTGATATCCCACTATATATTCATAAGTTATATTAGGAATACGCTGGGATACAATGGTTCTAAATCCTTGATCTGCTATGTATTTATGAACTTCAATTAAATCATTTGAGTAGGCACCGTAGTCAACTAGATGAATGATAGCGTTTGTTTTGTCTGCTTTTGATAGTTCTGTTTTAAGGGTTTCAAATGTAACTTTTTGTTCGTTTAGCATAATATTATTTTGATATACTGTAACAGAGATATAGTATGGTTCCTTTGTTGTGGCAATGCTTTTTATGCTGTTTGCACCCCAGTGTGATATGCTAATGTTAAATAAGTCAGAAAAGATTAAGATGAATAAACAAAGAACGATTATTAAGCGTTTATAGGCTATTTTTGTTTTTTTCTTTCTTTTTCTCGTTTGCATTTTTTATACTTCCCCTTAAGTAATTAACTCAGCTTTTATCTCTTTCTTCGTAAGAGACACAAGCTTCAATGAAAGTCTAATCTCCAAATCCTTGCGAGCAAGTTTGCAGATTAGACTTTCACATAAACAATATAACATATTATGGAATAATTGTAAATAATTGGAAATGTACAGGAGGTGGTTTTGTGTCTGTTAAATGGACTGAGGAACAGCAAAAAGTTATAGATACAAGAAATAGAAATTTATTGGTTTCAGCAGCAGCAGGGTCAGGTAAGACTGCTGTTCTAGTTGAGCGAATTATTCAAATGATATCTGAAGGGGATCATCCTATAGATATTGATAAGCTGCTAGTGGTTACATTTACCAATGCTGCAGCCGCTGAGATGAAAGAAAGGGTTGGAGATGCAATTGAAAAGAAGTTATTAGAGAATCCTAACAATAAGTATTTGCATAGACAGCTTTCTTTACTGCAGCATGCATCTATTACAACCATTCATAGTTTTTGTCTCTATGTTTTAAGAAATTATTTTCATCTAATTGATTTAGATCCTTCTTTTCGAATTGCAGATGAAACGGAGTTAATACTTCTTAGAGCAGATGTGGTAAAAGCCTTATTAGAAGAACATTATGAACAGAGGAATGAGCAGTTTTATGACCTTTTAGAAAGTTATAGTTCTAATAAATCAGATGATCAATTAGAAGATCTTATCTTAAAGATATATACTTTTTCTCAAAGTTACCCTTGGCCTGAGAAATGGTTATATGATCAAGTTCACTTATTTGATATCAATAATATAGATGAATTAAGTAACACTCATTGGGTTGGAGTAATAAAAGACTATATCTTTAACATGTGTGAATCTCTGAAAGAACAATTATCTTATGCATTGGATTTATGCAATGAATCGACGGGCCCTATTATGTATAAAGAGAATATCATTGATGATATGGCACAGTTAGAGAGTCTATTAAAGGAAAATTCTTTTGAAGAGTTATACAATATTTTTTCTAAAATTGCTTTCACGACCTTATCTAGAAAAAGAGGAAAAGAAGTTGATCCAGACCTAAAAGAAGAAGTAAAAAACATAAGAACAGAAGCTAAGAAGATATTAGAAAAGATAAAGGACAGCTACTTTTTTCAGAGTCTTGATGATACAATTGATGACTTAAAAAGGCTGTTACCAATTAACAAGACTTTAATTGATCTGGTAATTGGTTTTAGTAACAAGTATAAAGAAGAGAAAAGAGAAAAAAATATTGTTGATTTTAATGATTTGGAGCATTTGGCCTTATCTTTATTAATAGATGCTACTGATAATAAGCCCAGCGTTATAGCACAAGAATTACAAAATAAATTTGAAGAGGTCTTAATAGATGAATACCAAGATAGTAACTTGGTTCAAGAGACCATTCTAAAAAGTGTTTCAAGAGTTGACCAAGGAAAACCAAACATCTTTATGGTAGGAGATGTGAAACAGAGTATTTACAAATTTAGATTAGCAAAGCCTGAATTGTTTATGGACAAATACGATACCTATACCTTAGAGGACAGTGACTACCAGCGGATTGATTTGCATAAAAACTTTAGAAGTAGAAAAGAAGTATTAGACAGTGTTAATTTTATTTTCTATCAAGTAATGTCTAAGAAAATTGGAGATGTAGACTATAATAAAGAAGCGGCTTTGTATGAAGGGGCTGCTTATAGCACTTGTGAAAATGGTGATTGTGGCGGAAGTACAGAACTGCATATTATTGAAAGTAAAAATAATATAGAAGAGATAGATGAAGATATTAGTTTAACAGATAGAGAAATCGAAGCCAAAATGATTGGGAAAAGAATTAAGGATTTAATGAATTCAGAAGAACCTTACATGGTCTATGACAAAAGGATTGATAATTATAGACCTGTTCAGTATAGGGATATTGTTATATTACTAAGAACCATATCAGGATGGGCAGATGTTTTTACTGAAGTTCTATTAGAAGAAGGCATACCTGCTTATTCAGATACTTCTTCAGGGTATTTTGAAACAACAGAAGTAAAAACAATTATGAGCTTGCTAAAAGTAATTGATAACCCAAGACAAGATATACCATTATTAAGTGTGTTACGTTCGCCAATAGTGGGCCTTAATGCAGATGAGTTAGCCACCATTAAAAATGCTTATCCAGAATGTGAGTATTATGATTCAATAATGAATCTGTTAGAGGAACCATTTGAAAATGAATTAGTAGGTAGATTAAAGGGCTTTTTTACAAAGTTAGAAGTTTGGCAAGAAAAGGTAACGTATACTCCTATATATGAGTTGGTTTGGGACATTTATAAAGATACCAATTACTATGATTATGTAAGTATTATGCCTAGTGGAAAACAAAGACAAGCCAACCTAGATATGTTAATAGAAAAAGCTTCTCAGTTTGAAAAAAGTAGCTATAAAGGTCTTTTTAACTTTATAAGACTTATAGATAAATTAGAAAAGTATCAAGTTGATTTTGGGGAAGCTTCTATACTGGGAGAAAATGAAGATTTGGTACGCATAATGAGTATTCATAAAAGCAAAGGTTTGGAATTCCCGGTTGTATTTGTATCAGGCCTTGGAAAACAGTTTAACAAACAAGATATTAATCAAACCATCAACATTCATTCAGAGTTAGGGCTTGGACCAGATTATGTGAATCATAAACTACGTTATAAAAAGCCCACTATTGCAAAAAAAGCCATACAGAAAAAACTAGAATTAGAGAATTTATCAGAAGAACTTAGGGTATTATATGTTGCTTTAACTAGAGCTAGAGAAAAATTAATTCTTACAGGGACGGTATCTTCTAGATCAAATTTAGAAAAAAGATTAGAGAAGTGGACAACGGTTTATAATCATAGTGAAGTAAAATTGCCTTATAATATTATAGCAGGCGCCAATAATTATTTGGATTGGATTGTACCCAGTTTGGTTAGACACAAATCAGGGGTTAAACTATTAGAAAGAGTAGGGAAATATAGCAATCCTTCCAGTCAATTGTACAACGAAGGCATTGACTTTCATATTCAATTGTTTTCATTAGAGGATTTACTGATTAAAGACGTATTAGAAGACATAGAAAAGTCTAATTTGAAAAATAAATTACTTGAGGGCAACCTTGACGATAGCAATGATGAACTGAGGAATGAAGTAGAAGAAAGGTTGTCATGGGAATATAGATACAAAGATGAAGTAAATGTCCATGTAAAAATGACCGTATCTGAGATTAAAAAACATTCCATGGACTATGAAGATGAGATTCCTTTAATGTTTAAGGAAGAAGTCATAGAAATAAAGCCTAAGTTTATTGAAGAAGTATCCCAATTAACCCCTACGGAAAAAGGAACATTAATGCATAAAATTATGGAGCAGATTCCTTTAGGGGCTATGAGTGATTATAAAGAGATAGAAAAAGAGTTGCAGTCATTAGAAGAAAGAGGCTTTATCTCTGATAAGGAAAGAAAAACAATTTTTATAAAGGATATATTGGCTTTTTCTAATACAGAGTTATATAAAAGGATGTTAAAATCAGATAAAGACAATAAGCTATTTAAAGAAAAGCAATTTGTTTTAGGTATTAAAGCCAATGAGTTAGGGGAAAAGTATAAAAGTGATGAATTGGTATTGATACAAGGGGTTATTGACTGTTTCTTTGAAGAAGAGGATGACATTATACTAGTGGATTATAAAACAGATTATATTAAAGAAGGACAAGAAGACATACTGATAAAAAGGTATACGGAACAATTGAATTATTATGAAAAAGCAATAGAACAAATCACTGGTAAAAAGGTAAGAGAAAGGATGATATATTCCTTTGGTTTGAATAAAGATATTAAATGTTAGGGGTATAAAATTTTTCATATTGACAATACTCTAAATGAAAAACGGTACCATTAAATGGAATACTATCGTTCAAAAAGGAAGGGGTAGTTAATATGGAAAAAAATATAAAAGAAAAAAAGAAAAAAGTACTTACTGAAGATGACTTAATGAAATATGAAATCGCAAAAGAATTAGGGTTGATGGAAAAAGTTGAGGAATTAGGATGGAAATCTTTATCGGCAAAAGAAACAGGTCGTATAGGTGGATTAATGACAAAAAGAAAAAGAGAAATGAAAAAGAAAGCAGAATAAGTGTTTTTATGTGAAAGGGTGCATTACTATAATGTGCTCTTTTATATATGCCAGAAAGGCTACTTTGCCTACCATATATGAAAATAAGAAAAAAACTGTGAACGACAAATAAATATGTCTTAATAATTCCAAATTCCTTGTTGGCAACAAGTTTTCTTAGCATAAAAGGAAATTTTTATTTATGAAATATTATGTCGTTTTAGTTAATTGTATAATTATACAAAGAATTTTAAAAATTTAATTGACACTACTCTTTTTTTTGATAAAATACATTTATTATCCCGATAATAAATTTACAAAGGGGAAAATAAAGTGAAAATTAAAAAATGTTTAGTTTGGTGTTAGTATTTGCTATAATACTTTCAATAAATACAGAAATATTTGCATCTAATAGCGATTTAGCTCTTTTTGAAGAGTTACAACTTAAGTACGAAAATATAACTATTAGACCTGTTAATTCTGATGAAGAAATAGATTTTGAAAATGCGACCCATATTAACAGTCCAGAGGAACTCGAATTATTTTTAGCAGAATTTAATTCAATCTCAAGTTCAATAGCTAACGCACAACTTGAAGATTCTATAACTCTAGAAAATGATATATTGTCTACACCTATTCAACATAATATTTATAATACATCAGCTGTAAAGTTAAGTGATGTTGTTAATTTTTGGTTAGGACCACCTATTATGATGAACCTTCAATTTTCATTTAGAAGTGCTTATGATGATTGGTTAGGAGGTACTGTCTTTACAGAGATTATAGATATATCATCATGGTTGAGTGGACTTCAATTTCCTGTAGCATATAAATGGACCCCACAAAATTCTGGATATACATTTTCAATGTATAGACATAGAGTTACTATAACAGTTACAGGTGTGCTTGGACATACTTATTTTTACAATGGACTTCCTTCAATAGTTGAAACGAACCATACATTTTCAGCCACTTACACAGCCAGATAAGTTTTTCTAGAAATACAGAATTTAATTTGTATTTTTAGACTTTTATAAAAGGAGAATCTAATATGAATCCATTATTTAGCCTAACGCTTTTTGAGTTTTATAATAATACTAACAAAGCATCTATGATAATTATTTATTTATTATTATTTTTTGCATCAATATGTTTAATAATAATTTTTGTTAAAATTATTAAGTGTATTATAAAATTAGCAAAAAAAAAGCTATTATCTGAATAATAGGCAACATATTATGAATTATATGATGCCTTTTAGAAAGACTAAAGTAACCTAATTTTTTTAGGTAATCAATTTTTAAGAGTTGGGCTATTGGATATTCTCCAGTGGCCTTTCTTCTTTTAGATCAAAGTTCATTTTTTTGTTTTTGTTTCTATTTTCTTCTATTATCTTCAAGAATAGACTCTTTTGTTTAGCATTACACCCTATGCTAGCAATATCTTTCTTATTCCAATTTCCTTGTTGACAACAAGCCTCTATCCCTTAGGAAACCCAAATTATGCTCATAGGGATAAAAGAACTTAAGACACCATGTGAGATAACAGCATACTTAATGACTTACGCATTATCAACAAGTTTTTTCGGCATAAAAGGACATTTTCACTTTTTAAGCATACGCATATAAAATAAGAAACAAAAACTTGACTAATGGTTATCCCTTAGTTATAGTAATGAATGAACAATATAAAGTAGGTGGAAAAATGGCTTCGTACGAAAGTTTTGCAAGAGTATATGATGAATTTATGGATGAAGTACCTTATGAGGATTGGAGTAATTATATCCAATTATTAATAGATGAATATAATATCAAACCTAAACTAGTCCTGGACTTAGGATGTGGAACTGGAAACATAACGGAATTACTATCTCAAAAAGGCTATGATATGATTGGTATAGATAATTCAGAAGAAATGTTAATGATAGCAAAAGAAAAAGCAAGGGATAAAAAGCTAGAGATACTTTACTTAAATCAGGACATGAGAGAATTTGAATTGTATGGGACAGTAGATTTAGTCATTAGTATATGTGACAGCATTAACTATATTCTAGAGGAAGAGGAGTTGTTAGAGGTATTCAAATTAGTAAATAATTACCTTGATCCTGGTGGACTTTTTATATTTGATATGAATACAGAATTTAAATATAAAAATATTCTAGGAGAGAATACTTTTGCTTCTAATAACGAAAAATGTAGTTATATATGGGACAATTACTACGATGAGGAAGAACAGATTAATGAATACAATTTAACACTATTTGTTGAAGAAGAAAATAATTTATATAGAAAATATGAAGAAGAACATTATCAAAAAGCATATTCTATAGATACCATTAGAAATCTTATAGAAAATGCCGGATTAGAATTTATTAACGCTTATGATGCTTTTACTATGGAAAGCCCAAAGGACAATAGTGAAAGAGTATATATCATTGCAAAAGAAAAAACAAAATAGGAGGCAATATATTAATGAATGATTACATTGTAAGAGCAACAGCTGCCAATCATCAAATAAGAGCATTTGCTTGTACCACAAAAGAAGCGGTTGAAATGGCTAAAAACATTCATAATACTAGTCCAGTTGCAACAGCTGCATTAGGAAGGTTATTAACAGCTGGTTCTATGATGGGTAGTATGTTAAAAGGGGAAAAAGATTTAATTACATTACAAATAAAAGGCAGTGGACCAATTCAAGGATTAGTGGTTACAGCAGATGCCAATGCCAATGTAAAAGGCTATGTATTTAATCCAGATGTCATGCTACCACCTAATGCATTAGGAAAATTAGATGTAGCAGAAGCATTAGGTTTAGGTGTTTTATCAATTATAAAAGATATTGGGTTAAAAGAGCCTTATATAGGTCAAACCCATCTTGTAACCAGTGAGATTGCGGAAGACCTAACTTATTATTATGCAACATCTGAGCAAACACCTTCAGTTGTGGCGTTAGGTGTATTAATGAACAAAGACAACACAGTTAGACAATCTGGAGGATTTATTATTCAGTTGTTACCAGATGCAAGTGAAGAAGTCATCAGTCATCTTGAAGAAAAAATAAAGCAAGTAACTTCAGTTACAGAAATGTTTGAAGAAGGCAATTCTCCAGAACAAATATTAGAAATAATATTAGGTGATTTAGGATTACAAATACTAGAAAAAGTACCTACCAAGTACCATTGCAATTGTCATAGAGAAAAAGTTGAAAAAGCCCTTATAAGTGTAGGAAGAAAAGATCTTCAAGAAATGATAGATGAAGGAAAACCAGTAGAATTAAACTGTCACTTCTGTAATGAAAAATATGAGTTTCAAGTGACGGAACTGGAAGGTTATCTTAAAAACTAATTAAAGGATGAAGCTGACTATGGCTTCATTTTTTTAGTTTTTTTGTCAAAATTTATTCCTGATAAATGTTGACATATAATAGTAGTTATGATAACATAAGTTAAATTATATATATGTACTTATTGACGTAAGTACGCATATCTACCTTTTAAATTTGATCCAGAGAGGTCATCAAGGGAGGAATTATGATGCGAGACATCGGTGCGTTCTTTTATTATGCAAAAAAATATAAAAAAAATATGGCAAAGAAAGTAAAAATCAGTGGGAAAACTGATTCTCTTTGTAATTCTTATAAAGAATATGAGTATAAAGCAGTAAATCTATTAAACTATTAATAGGTTTATTGCTTTTTTGTTGTAAAAAATTATCATTTAACTTTAAAACCCATTGTTGTTAGGAGGAAGAATTATGTGGAAGCACAAAGATTTACTTGGCATTAAAGAACTAACAAAAGATGAATTACTAGAACTTATGACACTAGCACAAGATATGAAAAAAAGGTTACTTAATAGACAGATACAAGAACATTTGTTTTACGGTAATATGACCACTCTTTTTTATGAAAATAGTACAAGAACAAAACATTCCTTTACAGTTGCAGGACAGAACGTGGGTTTAATGGTTTCAGATTTAGGCTTAAGTACAAGTAGTATAAAAAAAGGTGAAAGTTTGTATGATACAGCATTAACCATAGATCAAATGGGAACAGATATAATTGTAATGAGACATAGTTCTTCTGGCGCAGCACATTATGTTGCTGAAAATGTTAACGCTTCTGTTATTAATGCAGGAGATGGAACAAATGAACACCCAACACAAGCACTTCTTGACTGTATGACTATTATGGAAGAGAAAGGCGATTTTGAGGGACTTAAAGTATGTATAGCTGGGGATATTATAAATAGTAGAGTTGCAAGAAGCAATATCTATGCGTTAAATAAATTAGGTGCAAAAGTAACCTTAACAGGCCCAACAACATTAGTACCTAAAGGAATGGCAAGCTTAGGAGCGGAAGTAAATTACAATATTAAAGATGCTGTAAAAGATGCAGATGTTGTAATGGGACTTAGAATACAGCTTGAAAGACAAAAAAGTGGTGCGTTTCCTGACTTAAGAGAGTATGGGAATCTATTCGGAATAAATGAAGAAATATTTGCTTATGCAAAACCAGATGCAATAATAATGCATCCAGGTCCAGTAAATCGTAATGTGGAGTTAACCAGCGAACTTATTGATGCACCATATTCAACCATTAATGATCAAGTAACAAATGGTGTAGCAATTAGAATGGCAATACTCACGAAATTAATGGAAGCAAGAAAACAAGGTACATCTAAAGACATTAGAAGAATTATATAGATAAAGTAAAAGTTAGTAGCATAATACGAGTTAATTGAAAGGATGGTCAAATATATGAGAACATTAATTAAGAATGGTAGAGTGATTGACCCAGCAACAAACAAAGACGGTATTTATGATATTTTAATAGAGGATGGTATTATTGTAAAAGTAGGAGAGAAATTAGAGGATGAAGCAGATAAAGTCATTGATGCTAGAGATTCTTGGGTTGTACCAGGATTAATTGATATTCACGTACATTTAAGAGAACCAGGCTTTGAACATAAAGAAACAATAAAAACAGGTTCGGAAAGTGCTGCAAAAGGTGGATTTACAACCATTTGTACAATGCCTAATACCAATCCTGTTATAGACAGTGAGTACTTAGTTGAGTATTTAAATTTAAAAGCGCAAAGAGATTCAGTAGTAAATATACTTCCTATAGGTTCTATCACAAAGGGACAAAAAGGTGAAGAGCTTGCCAATATCGGCAATATGGCAAAGGCAGGGATTTGCGGCATTAGTGAAGATGGTCATACGGTAATGAATGCAGCATTATATAAAAAAGCAATGACGTATGCGAAGATGTTTGACTTAATTGTATTCGCTCACTGTGAGGATAAAAGCCTTGTAGGAAAAGGTGTAATGAATGCTGGTGACAGAGCATTAAGTTTAGGCCTGGCAGGTATTTCTAATGATGTTGAAGATGTTATAACGGCTAGAGATATTTTGTTAGCAGAAAAAACAGGTGCTAAGCTTCACTTATGCCATATTAGTACAGAAGGTAGTTTAAGACTTCTTAAAAGAGCCAAAGAAGATAATATAGATGTTACAGCAGAGATTTGTCCACACCATTTTATTTTATCAGATGAAGCCATTAATGGGTTTGATACGAATTTTAAAATGAATCCACCACTACGTTCAAAGTTTGATGTTGAGGCTTTAAAACAAGGGTTAAAAGATGATGTGATAGAGATTATTGCTACAGATCACGCGCCACACCATTATGATGAGAAGAACACGACCTTTGATGAAGCGGCTTTTGGAATTGTTGGTCTTGAGACTTCAGTAGCATTGACCATTACGGAGTTAGTGGATAAAGGTTGGATTACGCCAAAGCAGATGATTGAGAAAATGAGTTTGAATCCTGCGAAGAGATTAGGGATTGAGAAGGGGACACTTAAAGAAGGCAGTGTTGCAGATGTTACCATTATTGATCCTAAGAGGGCTTATAAGATTGATGTGAATCAGTTTGCTTCTAAGAGCAAGAATAGTCCTTTTCATAATAAGGAAGTGAAGGGTATGGTTACTCATACGATTGTTGGTGGGCAGGTTGTTTATAGAGTGGATAGTGAGATTTAGGTAGAATTTAGGTGTTGGGGTCAGTCGTATGTGAATGAATATGTTTGATAAGTTCCATTATCTATCTTAAGAAAAACTAAGTGCGTTCTGATTCATATTCCTAAGCCTAAAAAACTCCCTTCGGTCAGACATTTAAGGCTTTTAACGGAATAGGAATTGCCACTTACTAAGATTTTCTAAAGATATATAAAAGTCACTTACCACACATATTCACTCACATACTCTGTCGTAAATTAAAAACATAGTTGAGTTGCTCTTCGTATAGTTACTACCTCACGTACTTTGTCGTGAGGAAAGCGAGAACATAGTATGTATTGTACGTATAGAAATCATTTGGAGGATAGTGTTATGATAAATTTACTTATAGATAAGATTAAAGAACAGAATAGTCCTATTGTTGTTGGGTTAGATCCTAAGGTTGAGTTTTTGCCTGAGTGTGTTAGAGAGAAAGCGTTTAAGGATTTTGGCCATTCTAGTAAGGCTATTGGTGAGGCTTTTTACGAGTTTAATAAGGGGATTATTGATCATATTTATGATGTAGTGCCATCTGTTAAGCCTCAGATTGCTATGTATGAACAGTATGGGATTGAAGGGTTAATTGCTTATAAGAAGACGGTGGATTATGCTAAAAGTAAAGGGTTAGTGGTTATTGGAGATATTAAAAGAGGCGATATTGCTTCTACTGCTGAGGCTTATGCCGTTGGGCATCTTGGTCAAGTCACTATAGAAGGGAATACTGAAAGAGGTTTTGATTCGGATTTTATTACCATTAATCCTTATATGGGGTATGACACCATAAAGCCATTTTTAGATGTGTGTAAGGAAGAGAATAGAGGGTTGTTTGTTCTGGTTAAGACATCTAATCCAAGTAGTGGTGATTTTCAAGATTTAAAAGTTGGTGATGACTTTTTATATGAAAGAGTTGCTATGAAAGTAGATGAGTGGGGACAAGAGCATATGGGACAAGAGTACAGTTATGTTGGTGCTGTTGTTGGTGCTACTTATCCTGAAGTAGGAAAGAGACTTAGAGAATTAATGCCAAAGACTTACTTTTTAGTGCCTGGTTATGGTGCTCAAGGTGGTAAAGCTGAGGATATGGCACATTATTTTAATAAAGATGGATTAGGAGCTATTATTAATTCTTCAAGAGGGATTATAGCAGCTCATAAAAATCCAAAGTATGAACAGTTTAAAAATGAAGGTTTTGCAATGGCATCAAGACAAGCCGTTTTAGATATGAAAAAAGAGCTAGAAGAAGCGTTGAGATAAACAAGGAGGAAATACGATGAAAGCTAAACTAATCCTAGAAAATGGGGAAGTTTTTGAAGGTAAAGCATTTGGACATCTTAAAGAAACAATTGGTGAAGTTGTTTTTAATACAAGTATGACAGGGTATCAAGAGGTTTTAACAGACCCATCTTATTATGGTCAAATTGTAACAATGACTTATCCTTTAATAGGGAATTATGGGATTAACTTAGATGATTTAGAATCTGATTCAATTAAAGTTAAGGGTTTTATCGTTAGAGAAAAATGTGATATGCCTAATAACTGGAGATGTGAGTTTGAGTTAGAGAATTATTTAAAGGAGCATAAAGTGATGGGTATGGAAGGTATTGATACCCGTGCGCTAACAAAGATTATTAGAAATCAAGGAACGATGAAAGGCATTATTACCGTTAGAGATTTGACGCCAAGCCAAATAGAATCAAAATTCAAAGCGTTTCACAATACACAAGCAGTTGAATCCGTAACAACAAAGGAAATTATTAAACACGAAGGTGAAGGTCTTCATATTGGTATAATGGACTTTGGTATTAAAAATGACATTATAAAAGCCTTTAAAGATAAAGGGTGTAAATTGACAGTTTTCCCAGCTTTTACAAAAGCAGATGAGTTATTAAATAGTGACTTAGATGCAGTGTTCTTATCTAATGGACCTGGTGATCCTAAAGATATTGAAAGTGTAAGAGAAGAAATTAAAAAGTTAATTGGACAAATACCAATTACAGGTATCTGTTTAGGACATCAATTATTGGCACTAGCCTTAGAGGGAGATACAGAGAAATTAAAATTTGGACATAGAGGTGGCAATCACCCAGTTAAAAATTTATTAACAAATCATATTATGATTACTTCTCAAAATCACGGGTATGTGGTAAGAAGCGAATCCCTTCCAGAAGATGTTGAAGTAACACATATTAATTTAAACGATGGTTCAGTAGAAGGGTTAAGACATAAGAAATACCCTATTTACAGTGTTCAGTTTCACCCAGAAGCAGGCCCGGGACCTACAGATACTGCACCAATTTTCGATGAGTTTATAGACGTTATAAAAAAATAGTTGTGTGAGTTAAGGAAGGAGATTGTTATGCCTAAAAATCCAGATATCAAAAAGGTTTTAGTACTTGGGTCGGGACCAATTGTTATTGGTCAAGCAGCAGAGTTTGATTACTCTGGCACTCAAGCTTGTCAAATGCTTAAAGAGGAAGGTATTGAAACTGTCTTATTAAATAGTAATCCAGCAACCATTATGACAGATAAAGAAGTTGCTGATTGTGTCTATATAGAGCCATTAACAATAGAGTTTGCTGAAAAAATCATAGCAAAGGAAAGACCAGACAGTGTATTAGCAGGTGTTGGAGGACAAACAGCACTGAATTTAGCAGTAGAATTAAATGATGCAGGTATTTTAGAAAAATACAATGTTAAAGTCATAGGTACACCAATTGCTGCCATTAAAGAAGGTGAAGATAGGGACGACTTTAAAAAATTAATGGAAAGAATCAATCAACCTATCCCTGCTAGTAAAATTGTAACCTCTATGGACGAAGGTGTTGATTTTGCAGCAACAATAGGATATCCGGTAGTTGTAAGACCAGCCTATACATTAGGTGGCACAGGTGGAGGTATTGCTGAGGATAAAGAGCAACTTAAAGAAATCCTTGCATCTGGCTTACAACTTAGCCGTGTAGGTCAAGTTTTACTAGAGCAATCTATAAAAGGTTGGAAAGAAGTAGAATACGAAGTAATAAGAGATTCTTATGGTAACTGTATTACAGTTTGTAATATGGAGAACATTGACCCTGTAGGTGTACATACAGGAGATAGTATCGTTGTTGCACCTTCACAAACATTATCTGATGTTGAATATCAAATGCTTAGAAAAGCTTCCATAGACATTATAAATGCTGTTGGAATTGAAGGTGGATGCAATGTTCAGTTAGCCCTTAATCCAGATAATTTTGAATATGCCGTAATTGAAATCAATCCTAGAGTGAGCCGTTCATCTGCATTGGCTTCAAAAGCAACAGGCTATCCAATTGCAAAAGTATCAACAATGATTGCATTAGGATACGCTCTAGATGAAATAGAAAACGATGTAACGAAAAAAACAAAAGCGTGTTTCGAACCAACTTTGGATTATTGTGTTCTTAAAATACCAAAGTGGCCATTTGATAAATTTAGAAGAGCGAAAAAAGTACTAGGAACAAAAATGATGGCAACAGGGGAAGTAATGGCTATTGGCAATAATTTTGAATCTGCATTGCTTAAAGCGGTAAGGTCTTTAGAAATTAGCCAATACAGTCTATTTCATAAAAAAGCAGCTACAAGAACTATGGATGAATTAAAAAGAAGAGTTCAAGTGCCAGATGATGAAAGGTTATTTGACTTAGCAGAATTATTAAGAAGAAATTATAGAGTGGACAAAGTTTGTAAATTAACAGGTATGGACCCATTCTTCGTCAATAAAATAAAATATATCGTTGATCAAGAAGAGAAAATACGTGATTTAGACTTAAAAGATTTAGATAGAGACTGGTTATTAGAACTGAAGAGAAAAGGTTTTGCAGATAAAGGTATTGCTGATTTAATGGGATGTTCTTCAGAGGATATTTATAATCTAAGAAAAGAATATAAGATGATGCCTGTGTATAAAATGGTAGATACTTGTGGCGGAGAGTTTGAAGCTGTTTCACCATACTATTATTCTACATTTGATACCCACGATGAAGTAGAAGTATCAGACAAACGTAAAATTATGGTTATTGGTTCAGGACCTATTAGAATCGGACAAGGTATTGAGTTTGATTACTGTTCAGTTCATAGCATTATAGCCCTTAGAAAACAAGGCATAGAGACAATCATTGTCAATAATAACCCTGAAACAGTAAGTACAGATTTTAATATTGCAGATAAATTGTACTTTGAACCGTTAACGGAAGAAGATACATTACACATTATTGAAAAAGAAAAACCAGAAGGTGTTATACTTCAATTCGGTGGACAAACAGCTATCAAATTGGCTAAGTTCTTAAAAAATAAAGGCATAAAAGTATTTGGAACAAGCCCTGATGATATTGATGCAGCAGAAGACAGAGAAAAGTTTGATGCATTATTAGAAAAATTCAATGTGGACCGTCCTAAAGGTGTTGGGGTATGGTCTGTTGAAGAAGGCATTGAAAAAGGGAATGAAATAGGTTACCCTGTACTTGTTAGACCATCTTATGTACTTGGTGGTCAAGGAATGGAAATCACTTATACAAAACAAGAATTAGAGCAATACTTAGTACAAGCATTTGATAAAGATGAAATGGAATCTGTACTAATCGATAGATATCTAACCGGTAGAGAAATAGAGGTAGATGCCATTTGTGATGGGACAAATATCTTAATACCAGGTATAATGGAGCATCTTGAAAAAGCAGGCGTTCACTCAGGGGATAGTATATCAATATATCCACCAAGAAATATCTCTAGTACAATGAAAGAAAAAATCATAGAAGTAACAGAAAAAATGGCAGTAGCCCTTAATGTTATAGGTATGATCAATATTCAGTTTATTGAATCAGAGGGACAATTGTATATCATTGAAGTGAATCCAAGATCATCAAGAACGGTACCATACATTAGTAAAGTAACAGGGGTGCCAATTATCGACTTAGCAACTCGTGTAATGCTAGGTGAAAAGCTAGAAGAATTAGGGTACGGAACAGGATTGTATCCAGAAATAGATAAATATGCAATTAAAGTACCAGTATTCTCAACACAAAAATTGCCAGATGTTGAAATAAGTCTAGGACCAGAAATGAAATCAACAGGTGAAGTTTTAGGTGTAGGGAAAACTTTTGAAGAGGCTTTATACAAAGGATTTATTGGTGCAGGCATTAATATGCCAAAACCTAGTGGTACCATACTCGTAACCATTAGACCAGAAGATCAAGAAAGATTTGCTGAAATAGCAAAAGAATTAGGAAAGTTAAATTATCAATTTGCCGCAACAGAAGGAACAGCAAAAAGATTAGAAAGCTTAAATCTTAATGTAAAAACAGTTAAGAAAATAAGTGAAGGTGTACCAAATATTTTAGATTTAATTAGAAGTGGAATGGTAGACTTAGTCATCAACACACCGACTAAAGCAAATGATGCAAGAAGAGATGGCTTTATGATTAGAAGAGCAGCAACAGAAAGTACAGTACCAGTAATGACATCATTAGATACAGCGGAAGGATTACTAGACATATTAAAAGCTAAGCTTGACTTAGATCAATTAGATGTTTATGATATAGCGAAGAATTTATAAAGGGAGTGGAAAAATGTCTTTATCAAAAATTAAAGTGGCAACAAAAATTATGAAACACAGCTTAATTGCGACAGATGTTTATGAAATGTGGATTGAGAATAAAGAGATGGCAAAAGCTGCAAAGGTAGGTCAATTCGTTGCCCTTTATTGTAAAGATGGTAGTAGATTACTTCCAAGGCCCATAAGTATTTGTGAAATAGATAATGAAGAAGGAAGATTAAGACTTGTATACCGTGTCTTTGGAGCAGGAACGAAAGAAATAAGTTGCTTTAAAGAGGGTGAAACAATAGAAGTATTAGGACCTTTAGGCAATGGATTTCTGACAAAAGATAAAAATGTATCTGTAATAGTAGGTGGAGGCATTGGTGTGCCTCCTCTCCTAGAACTTTGTAAACAGTTAAAAGGAGAAAAACACATATTCTTAGGCTATAGAGATACAGTTTTTCTTGCTGATGAGTTTAAGGCATATGGTGACGTTTATATTGCAACGGAAGATGGCAGTGTTGGTCATAAAGGGAATGTTATGACACTTCTAAAAGAAAAAGGACTAGATATAGATCAAGTGTATGCTTGTGGTCCTAAAGGCATGTTAAAGGCATTACAAAGTTATGTATTAGAAGAGCAGATACCGGCTCAACTATCTGTAGAAGAAAAAATGGCTTGTGGTATTGGTGCTTGTGTTGGATGTATTTGCGAGACCAATGATAGAACAATGAAAAATAAAAGAGTTTGCAAAGAGGGTCCTGTATTCTCAGCTGAGGAGGTAGTGTTATAATGGATTTAAGTGTAAAGATCGGATCAGTCCAATTAAAAAACCCTGTAATGACAGCTTCAGGTACCTTTGGTTCAGGAAAAGAATATAGCGAATTTGTGGATCTTAATGAATTAGGTGCAGTCGTTGTTAAAGGGATTGCCAGTAAACCTTGGGATGGGAATCCTACACCAAGAGTGGCAGAAACATACGGTGGTATGCTTAATGCAGTAGGGCTTCAGAATCCAGGTGTAGATCACTTTATAAAAAATGATATCCCCTTTTTAAAGAAATTTGACACTAAGATTGTTGTGAATATTGCTGGTAGAACTGTTGAAGATTATTGTGAAGTGGTAGAGAAGTTAAGTGATACAGAAGTTGATTTATTAGAGTTAAATATTTCTTGTCCTAATGTTAAAGAGGGTGGGATTGCTTTTGGTACTCAAGCTAAGATGATTGAAAGAGTGACCAGTGAAGTTAAAAGGCATTCTAAACAACCTTTAATTGTAAAGTTAAGTCCTAATGTAACAGATATAGCTGAAATGGCTTTAGCAGCAGAAGCAGGTGGTGCAGATGCTTTATCTCTTATTAATACCCTTTTAGGGATGAAAATTGATATCCATAAAAGAGAGTTTGCCCTTGCCAATAAAATGGGTGGATTGTCTGGACCTGCTATTAAGCCTGTTGCTGTTAGGATGGTTTATCAAGTGGCTCAAGCGGTTAAAGTGCCTATTATTGGTATGGGTGGTATTATGAATGGTGAAGATGCTATTGAGTTTATGATGGCAGGTGCTACTGGGGTTGCTGTTGGGACTGCTAATTTTGCTAATCCTTTTGCGACTATGGAAGTTTTAGATGGGATTAAGGGTTATATGGATCGATATGGGGTTAAGGATGTTAAAGAATTGATTGGGTTGGCTGTTGGAAATATTGAATTTAATTGTATGTGATTATATTTGCACAAGAGGGTCGTATGAGAATATCTATGGAAAACAGTTCCGATAAATATTTCTTGATATTCTAAGTTTGTTTAAATCTTTATTCCTAAGCCTTAAAAACTCGCTGCGCTCAGACACTTAAGGCTTTTTACGGAATAATGATTTCCACGCACTAAGAATCTCTACGAAATGTTTATGAGTCACTTTATTTCCAAAGATATTCACATACTCTGTCGTTAATATATAGCCTCAGCTGTGAATACGCAGCGAGCTTTAGATTACAAGTATGAAAGTAAATCTAAAACATTTGAAGGGTGGTTTGAGTAATGGAACAATATAAAAAAGAGTTTATTGAGTTTATGGTGGATTGTCAGGTTTTGAAGTTTGGGGATTTTGTTACTAAGAGTGGGCGTAAGACACCATTTTTTGTGAATACTGGGTTTTATAGAACTGGTCAGCAGCTTAGGAAGTTAGGGGAGTTTTATTCTAAGGCTATTACCCAAGTGTTTGGTAAGGATTTTAATATTTTATTTGGGCCTGCTTATAAAGGGATTCCTTTAAGTGTTGCTACTTCTATGGCACTTAGTGAGCATTTTGATATGGATGTTAATTATTGTGCAAATCGTAAAGAAGTTAAGGATCACGGTGATACGGGGATTCTTTTAGGAAGTCCTATTAATGATGGTGACAAGATTGTTATTATTGAAGATGTTACAACAGCAGGAACTTCTATTGAAGAGACAATGCCTATTCTAAAGAAACAAGGGGATGTGGATGTTTTAGGGTTAGTTGTTTCTGTTGATAGAATGGAAAGAGGTAAAGGGGAAAAAAGCGCTTTATCTGAGATTCAAGAAAAGTATAGTATTAAAACCACAGCCATTGTTACAATGGCAGAGGTAGTTGAACATTTGCACAATAAACCTTATAAAGGTGAAGTTATTATCAATGATAGGATTAAAGAGGCCATTGATGCCTATTATGTTCAATATGGTGTAAAGTAGATTAGAAGATTTTTTAAAGAGAGGGGATGATTAGTGTATATTAATCATTCCCTCTTTTTTTATTGTATAAGAAAATACACTTCCTATATAGTAATAAGTTGATTAAAAGCCCTACATTTTTCTGAAGAAGTTAGAAAAGGTGATATTAGATGAGAAATTAGCAATATATTTTAAGTGCATTTAGTTTTACAATTTGAATTTTTTTGTCTAAAAATGATGCAAATGTTCTATAGCATATATTTTTGTAAAGTCTTGTTAATTGTAAGGATTATATGATATAATATTAAAAAATATGTATAAATATAAAAAAAGAGTTAATTTTCAAACATTAAAGATTCAAGGAAATAATATTCGGTGAAGGGGATTTAATAGAGGATGAAAAAATGTTATTTGTATTTTAGTAAATCTTTGCTTTTTTTTCTTTTGTTTTTCTTGATTTTTCCACAAGTACAAGCAGTAGCGGATGAAAACTTGAATCCAAGTCGTATATTATTTATAAGTTCTTACTCACCAAGTTTTCCAACTTTTGATCTTCAGATTGAGGGATTGCGCTCTGTACTAGATGAGACCAAAGTAGAATTTAAAATAGAGTATATGGATACAAAAAATTTCCCATCTAAAGAGAATACCCTTAGGTTTTATGAATCTATGAAATATAAGCTTAATATATTAGATCCTTTTGATGTTGTAGTAGTAGCAGACGATAATGCTTTGCAGTTTGCAATAGACTATCAACAAGAATTATTTAGTGAAACGCCAATTGTATTCCTTGGTATAAATGATCTAGATCGTGCTAAATTGGCTGGGGCAAATGATTTGATGACTGGTGTGGTAGAATATGTTTCAATGGAAAAAACCATTGAATTGGCAATGGCACTAATGCCTAATGCTACAGAAATAATTGCACTAGGTGATTCCACAGAAACAGGAGTAGCAGAACTTCAAATTTTTAATAATGTAGTAAAAGATATTGAAAATATAGAGTCAAGAGTGTTGAATGTTGGAGATTATACATTCGAAGAAATGGCAATAGAAATACAGAATATAAGCCCTAATACTATTGTATTATTGCTTTCTTTTTATCAAGATAAAACAGGTAGAGTTATTACATATAATGAAGTTTATAGATTCACAACTGCTAATGCTAGCTTTCCAATATTTAGAATTTATTCAGAAGGCATTGGAGAAGGATTTTTAGGCGGCAAGGTTGTAAATCATTTTGAACAGGGAAAAAGTGCAGGTATTATGGTTCAGGATATACTTGATGGTCAAGACGTCAGTGGAATACCTATTTTAGAAGTAAGTCCTAATGTATATATGTTTGATCATAATATAATAGAAAAGTTTAATATTAATATATCTTTATTACCAGAAGATGCAGTAATTATTAATAGGAAGATTGGTTTTTATGACCAGTATACCTTACTATTTTGGATTAGTTTAAGCATATTTATTTTTCTCGTAGCAATTATTGTAATTATGTTTATTAATACTAGAAGGCGTAAAAAAGCGGAAAGAGAATTACTTGAGAGCAATGAACAATTAACTGCTTTGTATGAGGAATTAGAAGCTTCAGATGAAGAGTTAAGACATCAATTTGAGATTATTCAAGAAAGCAATGAAAAACTTGAGGTTAGTAAAGAAAGGTATAAATATGTTTTTCTCGCAAGCAATGAGGGGTTATGGGATATAGATGTAGAAAAAAAACAAGTGTATTTATCGAAGGAATGGTATAAAACATTCTTTGGATCTGAATTTAATTCAGAGAATATAAGTATAAAAGATTGGATGGATATTATATACCCAGAGGATATTCATATTGTTAAAAGAATGGTAGACCAAATTCAAGCTTCATATACAAAGAAAATCAGTTGTGAATATCGAGTTTTAGATATTAACAAAAATATTGTATGGGTACAGCAAAGCAGTATATCATTTTACAATAATAGAGGTAAACTTACTAGAGTTATTGGGTCCCATTCAAATATTACTTCAAGGAAAAATCAAGAAATAAATATAAAAAGACTAGCCTATAATGATACTTTGACAGGCTTACCTAATCGATTGGCTTTGCAAAATAAGTTAATCAGTATAATACAAAAAGAAAATCAAAGAGCGTGTGGCGCATTAATGTTTTTAGATGTAGATAATTTTAAATATGTAAATGATACCTACGGACATATTATAGGCGATAAAGTTTTAATGGAAATAGGCAATAGGTTGCAAACAATAAAAAGTGAAAATATATCCATTTATCGATTTGGTGGGGATGAATTTATCATATTAATTAATAAAGAAAAGGATATAGATGCTATAAAAAGCATAGCCGCAAAGATTATAGATTTGTTTCAGCATAAGTATAGCATAAACCAACAAAGGTTTTACCTGACGACGAGTATAGGCATTGTAATGTATCCAAATGATGGAACAGATCCTAATAATTTGATTAAGGATGCAGACTCTGCTATGTATAAGGCTAAAGACAAAGGGAAAAATCAATATATGTTCTTTAATAAATCAATGAATCAAGAGATTTATGATAGAATGTATATTCACAATAATTTAAGAACTGCTCTAGAAGAAAATCAATTTCAACTCCATTATCAACCACAAATTGATTCAAAAAGCAAAAAAGTAATAGGGTTTGAAGCATTAATAAGATGGGAAACAGAAGAATTTGGTTTTATTCCGCCACTTAAATTTATTAAAATAGCCGAAGAATCAGATATGATAATAAAAATAGGAAATTGGATACTAAAAGAGGCAGCTAAGTTTTCAAAAGAAATCAATCAATATAATAAAGACAATTACATAGTATCTGTAAATGTTTCTTCTGTTCAATTAAAACAAGATAATTTTGTGGAAACAGTAAAAAAAATTATTAAAGAAGCAGGGGCTCTTCCAAAAAATATGGGAATCGAAATAACAGAAACATCACTTATGGACAATTTTGAGTCTAATGCAAATAAAGTAAAAAAACTTAGAGAACTAGGAATTAAAGTGGCTTTAGATGATTTTGGAACAGGGTATTCATCTTTAAATTATTTAAGACAATTGCCAATAAATATATTAAAATTAGATAAGTCTTTTATAGAAGACTTACTGAAGAACAATAATATTTATAATCTAACAGAAGACATAATATTAATGTCTCAAAAGCTAGGTTTAACAGTTGTAGCAGAAGGGGTAGAAATGAAAGATCAATTTGATTTATTATCAAATTATAATTGTGATATTATACAAGGCTATCTAGTTAGTAGACCCATACCAAAAGAAGAAGCGGTTAAGTTTATTGGTCCAGAAGTTGAATTTTTGATTTAAGAAAATAAAAGAGGCAAAAAAATGAACAGACTGAATCCTGATAGCTACAGTATTCAGTCTGTTTTATTTTCTAGTTACCACTTGTACAGGTATTATCCAAGGTTTCAATAGTACCAGATAATAAATGATTTAATTGAGCTATATTAATATTTGTAGGTTGATCAGAATCTAACCAATGGTTACTACAACCACAGTAATCTAGGAGCACACACTGAGCGGCTATGCCCATGTTTTTTAAGCGCCATCCCCCTGATAACAGAGTTAATACACAGGCAATACCAATAACGCCAATGGTACCATTTTCAGTTGATAAAATACCTTTATTTGAAGAAATAGAGGATTCATGTGAGATTATTTTAGTTTTTACATTATAGTAAGCACCAAGTTGAGTTATTTTGTATAAACTGCATTGAGAATGACATCCTGTACAAGAATTGCCTAATTCAGTCCATTGAGATTGACACTTTTTATTATTATAAAATCTTAGACAACTAGGAACAAAAATGAATTTAGTGGTTGTTTTTCCAAAAGATTCTCGATAACACCGATTCATTATTTCTGCACCAGTCATATTCAAATGATACTCAACTTTTTTCCTACTACAAAAGATATAGTCCTTTTTTATAGAATTACTATTGTTTAAGTCATGTATGTAAAAATCAACATTTGAAGTATATTTTCCTAAATAAAAATTGCTTTCTTCATCAAACCAAGTAGAAAAAAATAATATCTCTCGAATGTTTTTGTGAAAGTCAGTAGATTCAATAAAAAAATCAAACCATTTTTCTAATCTTATTAGTTCAATAGAAAACTCTCCAGAGGCCCATAACCAATTTAATATTCGTCTAAAATTATCTATTGATGGTACTAAAGTGCAATTAGTATTACTACTTTTTACAATCTGTTTTAAGAAGAGGGGCTTAAAGGATTGATAGGTTTTTTTTATAAATCTATTTTTATAGGAAAAACGGTTTAGAAGAATCATAATCTTTGACAGATTACAAGAATAGCGATCGGCATTAGAGCTATAAACTTTCCAAAAAGTGCCTAACATTAATAAATCTAATAAGCACTCATCCCTTTGATTGCTATTTTTTTGTAAGGAGGATTTGTTTATAAAGCGATTTATAAGGGGATCAAGAGTTTTATAGTCATAACTCTTATTAATTACTATATTGGTAAAATTAGCAATATCTTTATAATAATCCGTATTATTTTGATTTAATGAATAAGTAAGAAAATCCATATAAACCCTCCAATTTTACTTTGTTAATACTATAATATAACTAATTAGAAGATATTTCAACGTATACTTAAACCATTTACTTGACATACAATAACAGAATGATATAATTAAATTAGATTAAAAAGTTTATAGTTATAAAACGATGAAGAGAAGAGTAGAATATGGAAGTTCACAGAGAGAAAGTATATTTGCTGAGAGTACTTTTGTAGGATATAAAAAGTTATATCCCCTTATTAGGTGGAAATATTTGAAGACTACCTCTGAGTGATTTTAATAAAATCCGGTGATTACGTTATAATCCTTATGAGTGGTTTTTTACAACAAGGGTGGAACCGCGGGAATTTTATCTCGTCCCTTTCTATTAATATTAATAGAAAGTGGCGAGTTTTTGTTATACATAAATAAATTGTTCGAAAAAAATAAAGGAGTGATTTTAAATGATATTAAAATGGAATAATAATATGGAACTAGGAATACCAAGTATTGATGATCAACATAAAAATTTAGTAGAAATGTGCCAAAAGGCCTTTGAATGGACAAAAGAAATTGAAGAAGGCGTAGATTATTATGACCAAATAAGTCAAATGCTAGAAAGTGTTAAAGAATATACCATAGAGCACTTTGAATTTGAAGAAAACTTAATGAAAGAAGCTGGGTTTGAACAGTTATTAGAACATGAAGTGGAACACAGTTTTTTTGTAAAGAAACTTGATAGATTAAATAAAAGGGACTATGATGAGCCTCAAGAACAAAAACAATTTATTTTAAATTTATCACAATTCTTATTTGATTGGTTAGTACATCATATATTAGAAACAGATAAAAAATATGTAGATACAATAAAAAGAGATTAAATTATAGAATGGAGAGAAAAAATGAAAATTACATTAAAAGATGGTTCTGTAAAAGAATATGAAAACAATATGTCTGTATTAGACATTGCAAAAGATATTAGTGAAGGTTTGGCAAGGGTAGCCACAGCAGGAGAAGTAAATGGAGAAGTAGTGGACTTAAGACATATTATTAAAGAAGATGTGGAATTAAACATACTTACTTTTAATGATAAGGATGGTCAAAAAGCTTTTAGACATACAGCTGCTCATATATTAGCTCAAGCTGTAAAAAGATTATACCCAAATGTAAAATTAGCCATTGGACCAGCAATTGAAAATGGATACTATTATGATTTTGAAACAGAAAAACCATTTACAAATGAAGATCTAGCAGCAATTGAAAAAGAAATGAAAAAAATCGTTAAAGAGAATTTAGCTATAGAAAAATTTGTGTTACCAAAAGATGAAGCATTAGCTTTGATGGAAAAAATGGATGAAACATACAAAGTAGAATTAATTAATGAACTAGATGATAATGAAGAAATTACATTCTATCAACAAGGTGAATTTGTTGACTTATGTGCAGGACCTCATTTATTAAGCACTAAAACAGTTAAAGCTTTCAAATTAATATCAGCAGCAGGAGCATACTGGAGAGGCGATGAAAAAAATAAAATGCTCTCAAGAATATATGGAACTGCTTTTACAAAAAATGCTGAATTAGAAGAGTATTTAACTCAATTAGAAGAAGCTAAAAAAAGAGACCATAATAAATTAGGTCGTGAATTAGAGTTATTTACAACAAATGATGCAGTAGGGCAAGGATTGCCACTGTTAATGCCTAAAGGTGCAAAAATTGTTCAATTGCTTCAAAGATTTATTGAAGATGAAGAAGAAAGAAGGGGTTATGTCCTTACTAAAACACCTTTCTTAGCAAAAAGTGATTTGTATAAAATATCAGGTCATTGGAATCACTATAGAGATGGTATGTTTGTTTTAGGAGATGAAGACAAGGACGAAGAAGTATTTGCTTTAAGGCCAATGACTTGTCCATTCCAATACATGATCTATAAATCTAAGCAAAGAAGTTATAGAGACTTACCAATTAGATATTCTGAAACTTCTCCACTTTTTAGAAATGAATCATCAGGAGAAATGCATGGACTTATTAGACTAAGACAGTTTACTCTTGCAGATGGTCATATTGTATGTACACCTGAACAAGTAGAAGAAGAATTTAAAGAAGCTGTAGATTTAATCAATTATGTAATGAAAACTTTAGGAATTGATAAAGATATATGGTACCGTTTTTCTAAATGGGATCCGAATAATAAAGGTAAATACATTGATAATGCAGAAGCTTGGGAGTCTACTCAAGTCATTATGAAAAAAATATTAGATGACATTGGTATTGATTATAAAGAAGCTGATGGAGAAGCAGCATTTTATGGACCAAAACTAGACATTCAATTTAAAAATGTTCATGGGAAAGAAGATACAATTATAACGGTACAGCTAGACTTTGCATTGGCAGAAAGATTTGATATGTCATATGTAGACAAAGACAGTGAAAAGAAAAGACCATTTATTATTCATAGAAGTTCTATAGGATGTTATGAAAGAACTTTAGCGATGCTAATTGAAAAATATGCAGGTCAATTCCCAACATGGTTATCACCAGTTCAAGCAAAAGTATTGCCACTATCTGAAAAATATCATGATTACGCTTATGATGTAATGAAAAAACTAAGAAATAAAGGCATCCGTGTAGAAATAGACGATAGAGCAGAAAAAATTGGATATAAAATAAGAGAAGCAAGATTAGAAAGAGTACCATATTTATTAGTAGTTGGTCAAAAAGAAGAAGAAGAAAAATCTGTATCCGTTAGAAGTAGGTACAATGGGGATGAAGGTACAGTTGTTTTAGATAAATTCATTGAAGATATATTGGAAGAAATCAATACAAAAGAAATTAAAGAAATAAAACTTGACAATGAAGAACAAAAATGATAACATTAGTAAACGAATGCAAAACAAGTAGAAGTATCCACTTCTCGCCTTAGCATAACTGACTAAGGTACATATAAGTAAGACTTTCAATTTGAATGATTTTATGCTTATAAATGAAGTGGATAGTTCTACAACTATCCACTTTTTATTATTATATGGAGGTGTCTTAATATTAGCGATTTAATGATTAATGAGCAAATCCGAGACAAAGAAGTGCGTCTTGTAGGTGAAGAGGGAGAACAATTAGGTATTATGTCATCGAGAGATGCGATGGCTTTAGCTAAAGAACAAAATCTTGACTTAGTAAAAATTGCACCACAAGCGAATCCACCTGTTTGTAAAATTGTTGACTACGGAAAATACAAATATGAGCAGACAAGAAGAGAAAAAGATGCACGTAAGAATCAAAAAGTTATAAGTGTTAAAGAAGTGCGCTTATCTCCAAATATTGAACAAAACGATATCAACACTAAAATCAAGCAAGCAAGCAAGTTTTTAGAAAAAGGGGATAAAGTTAAAGTAACGGTTCGCTTTAGAGGTCGTGAATTAGCTCATACTGCAGTAGGTAAAGAGATATTAAATGAATTTGCAGAGAGTTTGTCAGAAATAGCACAAGTTGAAAAACCTGCCAAAATGGAAGGTAGATTTATGGTTATGTTTTTAATGCCAAAACGCTAAATACACAATCCCAGTAATAGGTAAAATGTGTTATCAACAACAAAATTAAAAATACTTATGTAAAACTAATCACAAGAAGGAGGATTATTGCTATGCCTAAATTAAAAACACACAGTGGCGCTGCAAAACGCTTCAAGAAGACAGGTACAGGTAAATTAAAAAGATATAAAGCATATAAAAGCCATATCTTAACTAAAAAATCTGCAAAAAGAAAAAGAAATCTTAGAAAAGGTACAATAACTGATACAACAAATGTAAAACAAATGAAAAAGTTATTGCCTTACATCTAATAACATCGAATAGGAGGGAATTACCATGGCCAGAATTAAAGGCGGTTTGCATACACATAAAAGACGTAAAAGAGTATTAAAATTAGCTAAAGGTTACAGAGGCGCTAAATCAACGCAATTCAGAACTGCAAAACAAGCAGTAATGAAATCTTTAAAATATGCTTATGTTGGCAGAAAATTAAGAAAAAGAGAATTTAGACAACTTTGGATAGCAAGAATTAATGCTGCTGCAAGAATTAATGACATTTCTTACAGTAGATTAATGCACGGATTAAAATTAGCTGGTGTAGAAGTTAACAGAAAAATGTTAGCTGAAATGGCAGTAAATGATGCTGATGGATTTGCTAACTTAGTAACAGTAGCTAAAGGAAAATTAAATTAATTAGAATAATAATATATTTATATACACATAATATAACAGTTCAGGAGGGACTTCTATAGAGGTCCTTTTTGAGACACTGTTATTAGTATAGAAATAAAAAAAATAAAAACTTAGTTGACATTGGATTAATAATATGGTACTATAATCTTCGTCGCTAATGATATTCCTCGATAGCTCAATGGTAGAGCATTCGGCTGTTAACCGAAGGGTTGTAGGTTCGAGCCCTACTCGGGGAGTTCTCTAAAAACAAGCTTTATATGTTAAGTTATATAAAGTAATAAGTTAGAGAGTTATTTATAGGGGTGTGGCTCAGCTTGGCTAGAGCGCTTGATTTGGGTTCAAGAGGCCG
The DNA here is from genome assembly GCF_004342165.1 of Natranaerovirga pectinivora. Classification (NCBI taxonomy): domain Bacteria; kingdom Bacillati; phylum Bacillota; class Clostridia; order Lachnospirales; family Natranaerovirgaceae; genus Natranaerovirga; species Natranaerovirga pectinivora. The sequence goes on from NZ_SMAL01000006.1 coordinate 169,190, forward strand.
CAGGTTCGAATCCTGTCACCCCTATTTTTGTGCCTGTAGCTCAGTAGGATAGAGCAGTGGCCTTCTAAGCCACGTGTCCGGGGTTCGAATCCCTGCAGGCACGCTATGAAAGTAAAGAGTTAGCAGTTGTGGCGGAATTGGCATACGCGCTAGACTAAGGATCTAGTGTCCATATACGGACTTGGGGGTTCGAGTCCCCCCAACTGCATATGCGTGAGTGGCTCAGTGGTAGAGCATCGCCTTGCCAAGGCGAGGGTCGCGGGTTCGAATCCCGTCTCGCGCTCTTTAAAAAGATAGTATAATCACTATGGTGATATACTATCTTTTTTTGTTGTATATAATCTTAGGTATGGTCAAGGCAAGTTGGTATGCTGTAATTCTATAGGACTATTAAAGGTATACTTTAAGTGGGATATAATAGTAAACACCAAAGTGCATATATATACAAATCACTAGAACATAATTACTAGGGTGTGATATAATAATAGAAAGTTTGACAATAAGCCGCTAATTAATACATTGGGTATTACAACTATGTATATTATCAAGATTCAATGCCTAGGAGGGGGAATTTTGAGTAACAAAATTATTAGTATAGCTATATGTGATGATGAAAAAATTATTCAAGATATAGTTAGAACGAAATGTGAGAGTTATTTGGATGAGAATAATATGAGCTATGAGATTAGCACATTTAGTAATGGTATGGAATTGTTAAAAGATAACAAGAAATTCGATATTTTTTTCTTAGATGTAGAGATGCCAGGAATGAACGGTTTTAGTATTGCTGAGAGCATTAATAGGGTACATAAAGATGTATGTATAATATTTTTAACAAGCCATGTAGAGATGGTGCAAAAGGCATTTAAGGTAAAGGCATTTAGATATCTTTTTAAACCTATTATAGAAGAAGATTTTTTTGAAGCATTAAGAGATGGTATAAAAGAAATTTATGATGTGAAAAAGATTATTATAAATCAAAAAGAAAAGACAAGTATAGTAAGTGTAAATGAAATTATATACATTGAGGCCCTAGGTGATAATACTGCTGTATACACCACAGAAGAAGTCTATATTAGCAATAAAACATTAAAAGCATTAAGTGAAGTATTAGATGAATCAATTTTTGTACGATGCCATAAGTCATATATAGTTTCTTTAAGGCATATAAAAGAAATTGAAAGTAGAGTAATAGTAACTACTAGTAATATTAAGATACCTATTGCTGTTAGAAGTAAAAAAATGGTTAAAGAGAAACTAAGAGAATATGTGAGAGAAAATGCAATATAGCTATTTCAATAGGAGAGTTATATGGAAAGTATATTATTTTGGATAATTATGTATATATCAGAAATACTAAAACTCAGTATTGTATTACTTTATTTGTTGGAGTATAAACCGACAGAAAAATATTGGAGTATTATGCTGGGATCTGTACCTGTGTTTGGAAGTATTACTATTATTACATTTATTTTTAATTTAAATGAGTATTATTTAACCTATCTATTAGGTAGCTTTGCCACGTTATTAGTGATTATTTGTATCAGGGGAAAAAAAAAGATTATAATAGGAATATTGAGTTTTCTACTGATTTGTTTAGTTGATATGGCATTAACAGGCTTAGTTGCTATTTTTATAAACTATACAATTGAAATGATACTAGATAATATTTATGTAAGTATATTATGTAATACGTTAAGCATATTAGTATTAATGGTAATAAAAATGGTAAAAAAGTTATTAAAAATGAATCAGATGATATTGTCATATTATATTCTACCGGGGAGATATATAATTATGGCTTTTTTAGGTGTATTGGGTGTTGGTTTATATATTGCACCAGTTCATATTTTGGGGTTATTAAAATTAGATGATAGAATGAGAAATATTATTGTCTTTGGTATTAGCTTGAGTGGGTTAACATTTCTTGCTTTTTTAGGATTATTAATTATAATTAATAATTCAAAAGTTTATTATAAAGAATTATCAGATCTAAATACAAAACTAATAATACAACAAAAAAATTATTATAAAGCATTGATAGAAAAAGAAGTGGAAACACGAAAATTTCGACACGATATTAAAAATCATATGTATTGCCTTACACATCTCAGTGAACAAAAAGAATACGATAAGCTTAATGCATATTTGAAAGAGATTAATATGGTTTCAGAAAAATTAATCATTAATATATACACTGGTAATGATATAGTTAATACTATTTTAAACCATATTATAAATGACAGCTGTAAAGACGAAAAAAATATCGAAATCAAATGGTTCGGTTTAATACCAGAAAAGATAAAATTATCATCGATGGAACTTTGCATTTTATTTTCAAATCTATTTTCTAATGCAGTTGAAGCGAGTAATAAAATAGATAATGAGGATATAAAAGTAATTACTGTTAAGGTAAGGAATTTAGATAGTAACCTTTTAATAATAATTACTAACCCAATTAAGGAAAAAGTTAATATAATAAATAACAAATTAATGACTTCAAAAAAAGATGTGACACGACATGGTTTTGGAACTTTAAACATTGAAAATATAGTGGAGAAATATAATGGTTCTATTAAGTATTTTAGTACACATAATGAATTTTCAGTAGAAATAATACTTGATGGTATTGTTTTGTAGATATTAACGTTTGCCGGCTACAAATGAACGTTTACCGAGAAAATATTGAAAACACTGAATCTTTATGATAATAATAAGTTAAGGTATTTATTTCTAGAAGATGAGGAGGGGTTTTTATGGTGCAGCCATTATTATTTGATTGGTTTTATAAAATATTTCTTGGAAATATATAATATTAACTGACAAGCCTACTAAAAAATAAGTAAAGTTTATACTGTTGCTATCAATGGTATTATGAGCAGATACATAGTGATGAAGTGGGGTTGGACTATGCTAGAATTAAATGTAATGAAAAAAGAAAACATTATTGAATTTATTTATGATTATGTGCAAAAGGAAAACCAAAACAACAATAATATTATTTATGAAGCATTTCAAGGAGAAAATCAAATCATTTTAGATGTAGATGCAAAGTTTAACACATCTAAATTGATAGATAATAACTCCATTACCATTATTGGTAAATATAGAAATGATGAAAATGTAATAGCAAAAACATCTATCTTTATAACTGAGTATGATTTATACAAAGATATCTTTTATTGGAATTATAATAAAAATAGCAAGAAATTATCTAAAAAGTATCTATCAGATTACAGAGAAATAATAGGTGAGTATGCTGTTATAGTAGGTTATATTCAAATTGCAAATAAGGTAACGTCAAATGATCTAGTAAGTAAAAATGAAATAATCTCTTTTTTCTATAATTTTAATAAATATTTAATGGTAGATCATAATCTCTTTGTTTATGTAGAACCAAGAGGGATGTACTTTTTATCAAAAGAAGAAATAGAACTAAATAGTATAATATGGAAAGATAATCTACCAGAAGAATTACTAAGAGAAGTAACAACTTAGGGTATCTCATCTATCCCTAATGCCCTTTTAAAAATGTGTTGAAAAACACATTTTTTTTTGTAAATTTTTATTTTAAACAAACATAAGGCTAAACAATAGTTGAATCCATATATTTCATAAAAAAACCTAAAAAAGCATATAATAATCTAAAGATGTATTAGGGGTAATATGATGATAGAATTGAAAAAATCTATAAAAGATGTTTATAAATCTTTTAATTATTATACTGATCCAAAAGAATATAAAAGTTTTTTTGATCAATTTCCTAATAAGGACAGTGACATTGTTTTAAAACTTCAAGAGATACTTAACAATTTTATGATAGATAAAAGGCCTCAAAACAGAAAAAACACATTAAACGTATCAGAAATTATTTGTGCTATAGAAAATAAAAAAAGGGAAATTGTTTTAAAAGATCAAGAAATAGCTTTGCTTTTATTAGCCATTTTCAAACATAAAAAGCTTCCGTGCAGGTTAAGGTGTAATTTTGTAAATTATCAAAGGAATGGGTATAATTTTTTTCAAGGGAAATGGTATTGTGAATTATATAATCAAAGTGTAACCAATTGGTATTTAATAGATCCTACAAACAAATACATACCTATTACTAAAGATATAATAAAAAAGAGTGCAGAAATATATCTAACACTAATGAGCGATAAGGCATTTGATAATAAAATATACTATAAGCAATGGAGAGGAAAGCTTGCAGTAAAACAAGCTTTGTTAGATGATCTTAATGGGATAATGTGTAATGAATTATTACAGGAGGATTGGATATATAAAAGCAATATAAAGAAGCCGGAAATATATATAAAAGATGTAAATAATTTAACTGTTTTTGAAGAATCATTATTATATAAGTTAGCCATAATGATGATTAATCCAGATGGATACTTTGACTTAATAAGAGAGATTTATGAATATCATATATTGGAAAGAAAAGAATAAGCTTTAGTAAATTCTATAACCTTTAGCTGGAGGAATAAAATGTTTAAAGATTTTAGTATTGTCGATGGTATATGTTCATTAGACTTATCAAGTTGGGACGATTTTTATAAGCTATATTATAAAAATATGACAATATTTAAAGGGTATATTTGGAGAGGGCAAAAAGATGCCAATTGGAAGCTGGAATCCACTATAGACAGATTATTAAAAGACAGAGGTTTAGATGTTAAAGATGAGATAGATAAGCATTTTAACAACTTTATATTTGCTGCAAGAGGAAGAAGAAATAAAAATGCTGTTAAACTAAATAATGAGGATGAATGGTGGGCTCTTGGACAGCATAATGGCTTGTCCACTCCTTTGCTCGATTGGACAACATCTCCTTTTGTTGCAGCCTTTTTTGCGTTTAATAAAGGTTCCGAGGATGACACTCTAAAAAGAGGTGTTTTTGCATTGCACCAAGAAAGTATTATTGAAAAATCTAATTCTCTTGAAGAGGAAGGTATTAAGTTTATTAAACCATTTTCTGATGAAAACGCTAGACTAGTTAATCAAAGTGGTTTGTTTACAAGGACTCCCGTAGGGATAGATATTGAAAGTTGGGTTAAGAAAAACTATAAAGGTGTATCTGATCAAATTGTTTTATTGAAAATTACTCTTCCAAACAATCAAAGAGAAACTTGCTTAAAGATATTAAATAGTATGAATATTAATTATTTAACTTTGTTCCCGGATTTATATGGTGCTTCAAGATATTGCAATATGATCGTTAAGATAAGAAACTATTGCAACTAGGTTAAAAAATGTTCTAATAGAATACTAAAACCAATAATAATTAAGATTAATCCTGATAAACAATAAATAATGGATTGATTCTTAATTATTTTTTTAAGTTTTTTACCAAGATAAACACCAATAAATGAAAGAAGGAAAGTAATGGAACCAATAATAAGAGAAGGTATTATAATATCAATATTCAAAACTGAAAAACTTACCCCAGTAGCTAAAGCATCAACACTGGTTGCTAAGGAAATAAATACCATAGGCCCTATACTTGTTGAATTAACCTTTTGTGCCTCCTCTCTAGAGTGAAGCATAGTATTGATGCCAATAGCAACTAATAAACCAAAGGAGATCCAATGATCTACAGGTTCAATTACTGATCTAAAGAACAAGCAAAAAAACCAACCACTAAAGGCCATTAACCACTGAAAAAAACCAAAGTAAAGTGCAATTTTAAAAGCATATCTTACTACAATTTTTTTAGTCATCCCAAAAGTTAATGAAGCAGCAAAAGCATCAGAAGCTAGTGCAATAGCAATTAATAAAATAGATAAATATCCCATAATATCCTCCCTATATACCTTTGTATAATACGATAGTTGCAAAGTTTTAACACGAGTACCTAAGTTGTATAAAAAAATAAAACATGCTATAATGGCTTAGTTAATAATGATTATCATTAAAAATACTCGAGGTGAACAAATTGAAAAAACAAAATGATAAAAAAATATTAAAACGATTTATAAGTTATTATAAACCTCACAAAAAATTATTTGCTCTAGATATGGCTTGCGCTTTTATGATTGCCATGATTGATTTGGCATTTCCCATGATTTCTAGACATTTAATAGAGAAGTTACTGCCAAATCAGATGTATAATACCTTTTTTATATTTATATTGGCTTTAGTCGTAATGTATGTTATAAGAGGCGTATTTGAATTTATAGTTAATTACTGGGGACATATTCTAGGGGTTAGAATAGAGTATGATATGCGCAGTGATCTATTCTTGCATCTCCAAAAATTACCTTTCAAATTCTATGATAAAAATAGAACAGGACAAATTATGTCTAGAGTAGTTAACGATTTATTTGAAATAACGGAACTGGCACACCATGGTCCAGAAGATATATTCTTATCTACAATTATGCTTGTAGGTTCTTTTTTAGTACTGATTACCATTGATTGGCGCCTTACATTGGTTTTATATGTAGTAGTTGTTGTGCTGGTCTGGTTTGCTATTACTCAAAGAAAAAAATTATCTTTAGGCTTTAAAGAAGTTAAGAAAAAAACGGCAAGCATTAATGCAACATTAGAGAATAGTATTTCTGGTGTTCGTGTAGCTAAAGCTTTTGCCAATGAAGCATATGAAGTAGAAAAATTTAGGGCAGGAAACAATGCTTTTAGAGGCTCAAAAAAATACGCATACAAAAGAATGGGTATTTTTATGGGTGGTATGCATTTTATGATATATATCTTAAATGTTATTGTTATTGCCGTTGGTGGTTATTTTATAATGGTTGATCAAATGTCCTATGGAGATTTGCTTGCTTTTATTTTATATACCAATACCTTTTTACAACCTATTAGAAGGCTTACGAATTTTGTTCAACAATTTGAGTCTGGTATGACGGGTTTTGAGAGATTCCTAGAGATAATGGATATAGAACCAGATATAAAAGATAGTGATAATGCCATAGAAATCACTAATGTTACAGGTAATATAGAGTTTAAAAATGTAAGCTTTTCTTACACAGATGAAGAACAGGTCCTTACCAATCTCAATGTATTCATTAAAGAAGGAGAAACACTGGCATTGGTTGGACCATCAGGTGGAGGTAAAACTACTATATGTCAATTGATACCTAGATTTTATGAAATAGATGAAGGAGACATTACTATTGATAATATCAGTATTAAAGATGTAACCCTAAGTTCATTAAGAAGAAACATTGGGGTTGTTCAACAGGATGTTTTCTTATTTTCTGGCACTATTAGGGATAATATTTTATATGGAAGAATCAATGCATCAGAAGAAGAAATGATAGAAGCAGCTAAAAAGGCTGAGATACACGACTTTATTATCTCCTTGCCAAAAGGGTATGATACTGAAGTTGGAGATAGAGGTATTAGATTATCAGGAGGACAAAAACAAAGAATTAGTATTGCAAGAGTATTCCTTAAAAACCCTCCTATCCTTATTCTTGATGAAGCAACATCTGCTCTTGATAATGAAACAGAGATTAAGATTCAAAAAGCTTTAGAGAAATTGGCTAAAGGAAGGACCACATTGGTTATTGCTCATAGATTGTCTACGATTAAAAATGCAGATAAGATTGTTGTTATGAGTGATGAAGGCATTAAAGAAGAGGGTAGTCATGAGGTGTTATTAGAAAAAGGTGGGATATATTCTAAGCTTTATAAGGCTCAGTTTAAGGGGTATATTCCTGATGAAGTATAGTTGTTTTTAAATACTGCTTGGGTGCGCCTAGGGGTATTATATATAAGATTAATGGACCCTTACCCATCCTTGGGTAATAGGGCCCAGCTACGCCATCCGTGGCTCCGCTCTTAAATCTTATATATAATACCCCTAGGCTTGTTCTGGGGTCCTTTTTAAGAACTTGAGGCACTAATTGCAAAACTAATATTACTTTATAATTGGGTTTGAAAAAGGAAAAATTATATTAATTTACTTTTTTTTTTGAATATATCATAAATAAAGAAAAAAACAATAAAATAGGATTAAGGATAAGATTAGAGAGGGTTAAGGATGTGAATTATTAGTGGAGAGAAGAAAAAGCATAGGTAGTAAAAAATTAAACATAATCATTTTGTTAGTAATGTTAGTCCTTTCTTTTAATATAATATTTAAAAGCTATCAAATATATATTCCTACTAATGATAAAAGTATTTTTAATGAGATAGGTAAGAGGACAAGTGCTTATCTAAGTGAGAGAATACTTATGAATTCAGTGCCTTTATTAGGCTATACATTTGAGAATGAAGAGGTATTGCTTAAACAAGATATGTTAAGAGGGTATGAAACCAGTATTTATAAGAATTTTTTTTCATCCTATATACCGTTAATTGATTATGTTTTAAAGGAAGATTCTCCAACCTATTATACAGTGGTAGAGTTGTACCCAGTTATTGAATTTTGGCAACTGGAAGATGAAGATAATAAATTAATAGAAGAAGCAGAACTAGAAATTATAAATAAAGGCAATGAGAAAAATATAGATAGTCATACTAATCAAGTACCAGATAATATAGCAAGATCCCCAGTATATAATTTGAATGACCTAAAAGATTTTAATTTTATGCTAAAGAATATATATACAGTTGATCCTAGTATATATTTAACTGAAAGTGATCTTAAACCTGAGCAATGGTTGACCCAGGATATGACAGTAGATTTTACAGGAGAAGAACCTAAAGTTTTAATTTATCACACTCATTCTCAAGAGGCTTTTCTAGACAGTAGAAATGGATTTGCCCAAGATACGGTTGTTGGTTTAGGAGAGTATTTAACAGAAGTTTTAGAAAGTCAATATGGCATAAAAGTTCTACATCATAAAGGTGTCTACGATTATCCCCTTAGAGATAGAGCATATGCCAATGCAGTCAGTCCAATTACTAAAATATTAGAAGAAAATCCATCCATTGAGATAGTAATTGATTTACATAGGGATGGTGTAAGAGATGAAACCATTCGCTTTGTAACGGAAATAGAAGGAGAAACCACAGCTAAAATAATGTTTTTTAATGGTCTTAGTAAAACAACAGCTAATGGTAAAATGACGCCTAACACGTACCTGCCTAATCCTTATGTTAGTGACAATATAGCCTTAAGTTTACAAATGCATTTAAAAGCTGAGGAACTTTATCCTGGAATTACAAGAAAGATATACGTAAGAGGAGAAAGATATAACTTGCATTTAAAGCCTAAGTCTCTATTAATAGAACTTGGAGCTAATTCCAATACTATCGAAGAGGCTAGAAATGCCATTGAACCTTTGGCGCGGGTGATTTATGAAGTGTTTAGTGGGAAATAAAACTGCTTGGGTATAGTCTAGGGGTATTATATATAAGATTAATGGACCATTACCCATCCTTGGGTAATAGGGTCCAGCTACGCCATCCGTGGCTCCGCTGTTAAATTTTATATATAATACCTCTAGACTTACTCTTAGGTTCTTATTGGGTCAGGTGACCGTACGTATTTATATTCTTGAAATGTTGTTGTTGATCCCTGACATATTCTTCGCAGGCTATGTTTAGACAAGGGCCATATAATTGACTTGGCGTCGACCGATTGAAAAGTAAGGCAGCCAAGTTAACTATATGGCCCTTGTCTAAACAAGACCCAAGCAAAAAAACAAACAAAAGACCCAAGCAAAAAGACCCAAGCAAAAAGACCCAAATAAAAACTCTCCCATCACCTAAAACAGACATAAAAAAAGCGGGCATACGCCCACTTCTTAAATTTCAAATGTTCTCATTATATCTTCTAAAGTATCTCTACGTCTAATTAATTGATGGCTACCATCTTCTTTAATAAGAATTTCAGCTGGTCTTAAACGGTTGTTGTAGTTTGATGCCATACAATAGCCATAAGCACCTGCATCAAGCACACCAAGAATATCGCCTTCAAAGAGCTCTGGAAGTTCTCTTTCTTTTGCAATAATGTCTCCGCTTTCGCAGATGTTACCAACAACATTTACAAACTCATATTTTGTTGAAGGTGTATCGCTTTCACGATATACCTCAATGTCATGATGAGAATCATACATCGCTGGACGAATTAAAACATTAAATCCTAAATCTGTTCCAATATATTTATTATCATAGTTGTATTTTACTGTATGAACTGTTCCTAATAAGATACCACACTCAGCAGCAATATAACGACCTGGCTCAATTTTAAATTGAATTTCTTTACCGTATTTAGCAACCCAGTTTTTAATTACTTCGTCTAATTGCACGCCTAATTCTTTTAACTCAAGTCTTGGTTGACCAGCCAGTTTATTATATGGTATTCCAAATCCGCCACCTAAGTCAACAAACTCTAAATCTTTAAAGTTTTCAGCGATTGCTAAGATAGATTGAACACCTTCAACATATTTGCTGCCATCCATAAATAATGACCCGATATGTTGGTTAATGCCAGCAAGCTTTAAATCATATTTATTTAAGATGTCTTTAACTTCATCAATTAGGTGTGGATCTACACCAAATTTAGTTTTTTTACCACCAGTAACAACTTTTTCATGGTGTCCTGCACCAACACCAGGATTGAAACGAATACAAACTCTTCCTCCTGGATTTAATGTACCATATTGCTCTAATTGAGACAATGAATCAACACTTGTTAAAACACCTTTATCAATTGCAAATTGCATTTCTTCTTTTGAAACATTATTACTAATGTATAATATTTTCTCTGGTGCGAATCCAGCAGCTAAGTTAACGTGAATTTCTCCAGGGCTCATGGCATCTGCGTACAAACCTTCTTCATTTACTATTTTTAATAAGCCAAGACTACTATTTGCTTTTACAGAATAGTTAACTGCAAAGTTAGGGTAAGACACAAGGTTTTTTAACTCTCTGCATCTTTCTCTTAAGATTTTTTCATTGTAAACATAAAGTGTACTCCCGTATTCTTTTACTAACTCTACAGGAGTAGAGTTACCATAAAAATTATTACTATTTGTTACTTTATTATGTTCTTTTAACATAAAAAATTGCTCCTTTCTTATCCTTCATATTGTATTAGTTTTATTTCATTCATCATAGCTTCTCTAATTAATTGAACTAATGTTAAGTTTTTAGAAAATAAACATTGGTCTAATGTTCCAGTTAATACTGTTGTAGTATCTACGATTAATTTTAGAGAAGATGTTACATCTGTTTTGTAGCAAATTATATTTGGTATCAATATTTTTTCATCACTTAAAATAACCACTTTTTTATCTTCTGCTATTTTAGTCAAAGTATTAGTAAATTTATTTATAATCTTAGCTTCGGCAGAAAAATAAAGATGAGTATTTGTTAAGGATATCATATTTTCTAATTTATTAAAAATATTATCATATCCTATTATTGTTACATATGCCTCTTGTTGAGGTTTGTTATTATAAACCACATTTTCTTCAATGAATCTTATATTTTTCTCAAACCAAGTTTTAGAATTTTGCAACAATTCCTTGATGGGTGTTGCCATATATTTTGTTGGTTGACCTTCAATAACATAGGCCCCACCTTTTTCTACTAGATTTGATAAAGAAGCATAAGTATTTGAACGTGATATACCAGATAATTTTGCTGCTTCATAACCTGATAATTCACCATGCTCGCATAGAGTAAGGTAAATATCTGTTTCTTGCTTGGTAAAACCAATAGATTTAAAAGCACTTAGTAAATCCATTATTCACCTCTAAAGTATATATAGTGTTTCTATATAGTACTACTATATAATTAAGTAAGTAAATTGTCAATACTATTGGTGTAAACTGTAGTAAATTTGTCATTATATGGTATAATAATTATTAGAAAGTAAAATGATGTAATGAGCCTTTAACTGTCATTATAAATTCGAGGTGATAAAAATGGACGAAAAGATTTATGTCTTTGGTCATAGGAACCCTGATACTGATTCAGTATGTTCGGCAATTGCGTATGCAAATCTTAAAAAACAATTAGGTTATACTAATATTACCCCTTTTGCGTTAGGGGGAATTAATAACGAAACAAAATTTGCTCTTGATTATTTTAACTTTAAAGCACCTAAATTATTAAGCAAATTAAAAATAAAAGTAAGGGATTTGTTTTTAAGACCCGTAACTTGTTTAAAACAAAGTAGTTCTATATTAGAAGCAGTAGATGCTATCGTTAATAAAAACAAACACTCAACACCTGTAGTAGATAATGAGGGAAGACTTATGGGGGTTATTACCTTAACAGATATTTATCCTGATTTAATTGGTAAAGTGGAAAAAGACCACTTAAAGAAGACAAAGACACCATTTGAAAACATTATCAATGTACTTGACGGAATCATTTATTACGGATGTTATCCATATAAAAGTGTTAAGGGTGAAATTATAACTTTTTCAGAACTTCTATTAGAGGAACCCTTAAAAGAGGGTGATATTCTAATTTTAGGAGATGTTAATGAATACAAAGAAAAAGCCATAAAAAGCGGTGCTACATGTCTTATCATAGCAACAGAGAACAAATCAACTTTCCAAATGAATATTCCATCTGACTTTAAAGGGATTGTTTTAGTTGTAGAAACATCTGTATTCAATATTATTAAATTAATAGAAAAAACAGTTCCTGTAGAAAGTATGATAAAAAAACAAATGCTTGAGTATTTTGAGCTAAATGACACAATTGAAGAAGTAAAAGAACAAATATTTGGCTCTAAACATAGAAGTTTCCCAGTTGTTAATAAAGAAGGAGTTGTAGTAGGGTTACTATCAAGAAGTGACCTTTTAAGAGTGAATAGAAAAAAAGTAATCCTTGTAGATCACAATGAAAAAGAACAATCTGTACAAGGGATAGAGGATGCAGAAATACTTGAAATCATTGACCACCATAGAATTGCTAATGTACAAACCATGTCCCCATTATACTTTAGGGCAGAACCGGTAGGGTGTACTTCTACAATAATAAAATCTTTATACGATGAATCTAATGAGTCTATTCCTAAAGATATAGCAGGATTGATGTTAAGTGCCATCTTATCAGATACTTTACTATTCCATTCTCCTACGTGTACAGAAAGGGATAAAAAAGCGGCGTATGAATTAGCAAAAATTGCTGGTGTTAATATAGAAACCTACGGAATGGATATGATTATAGCAGGTACAGCCATTAATGAAGATGAGACACCAGAATCATTAATCACTAAAGATATGAAAAGTTTTAATTTGGGCAAACATAAATCAATGGTCTCTCAAATTAATACAGGTGATTTTAAATCTCTAAGTAAAATGTTACCTATATTAAAGGAAAAAATAGAAAAAATATGTGAAGATGAAAATTTTGATGTAGCGGTGTTAATGATTACAAGTATTATTATTGGTGGAACAGAAATTATTGTGGCAGGTAGAAATAAAATCCTCGCACAGAATGCATTTAATATGAAAGTGGATGAAGATACAATCTTTTTACCAGGAGTATTTTCAAGAAAAAAACAAATTGTGCCTGAACTAATGAATGCGGCTCAACTATAGAAAGGGAATTTATAATGGACTTGTTTGATTTAATGAGAAAAAACACATTAGAAAAAGAATCACCTTTAGCAGCAAGGATGCGACCTACCACTATTGATGAAGTTGTAGGGCAAGAGCATATAATTGGAGAAGATAAGCTTCTTTATAGAGCAATAAAAGCAGACAAGTTATCATCAATTATTTTTTATGGCCCTCCAGGAACAGGGAAAACCACCTTGGCAAAAGTAATAGCCAATACTACAAAGTCTAACTTTGTTCAATTAAACGCAACTGTTGCTGGAAAAAAGGATATTCAAGAAGTTGTAAAGGTAGCAAAAGACAATATAGGTATGTACGGTCAAAAAACAATTCTATTTGTAGATGAAATTCATAGATTTAATAAAGCCCAACAAGATTCTTTGCTTCCATATGTAGAAGAAGGGACTATTATATTCATTGGAGCAACTACTGAAAATCCTTATTTTGAAGTAAACAATGCCTTGGTCTCAAGATCAAGGATTTTTCAATTAAAATTGTTAACAAAAGAGAATATAAAAAATTTGTTAATAAGAGCATTAGAAGATAAAGAAAAAGGTTTAGGAAGTATTAAAACAACTATTACAGAGGACGCTTTGAATTTTCTTTCTGATATAGCAAATGGTGATGCAAGGGCTGCTCTTAATGCCATAGAATTAGGTACCTTAACAACGAATCCTGATGAGGAAGGAACCATACATATTACTTTAGAGGTTGCTGAGGAGTGTATTCAAAAAAGAGCAATTCAATATGATAAAGATGGAGACAGTCATTATGATACAATATCTGCCTTTATTAAAAGTATGAGAGGTTCTGATCCTGATGCAACTGTTTACTACCTTGCTAGAATGATTTATGCTGGTGAAGATCCTAAGTTTATTGCTCGTAGAATTGTAATATGCGCAGCTGAAGATGTAGGGAATGCAGATCCACGGGCATTACAAGTTGCAGTATCTGCAGCTCAAGCAGTTGATTTTATAGGAATGCCAGAAGGTAGAATAATCTTATCTCAAGCGGCATCCTATGTAGCCAGTGCGCCTAAAAGCAATGCGGCCTATGTTGCTATTGATAGTGCATTGGAAGATGTAAAGAACATCCAAGTTAGAACAATCCCGCCCCATTTAAAAGATGCCCATTATAAAAATGCAAAAGAATTAGGTCATGGGATTTCTTATCAATACGCCCATAGCTTTCCAAATCACTATGTTAAGCAACAATACCTACCAGATGAATTGATAGGGAATACTTATTATAACTTTACCAATCAAGGATATGAAAAAAATATGAAAGACTATTTAGACTTTCTAAAAGGAAGTGACTCATAAAAATGATTGAGACATTAAATATTCAAACCAATAAAGCAGTTGAATTTATAAATATAACAGCTAAAATCAGCAGTATTATAAAAACTAAAAATGTAAAAGAAGGTATATGTGTTATTGCTATACCCCATACTACAGCAGGAATAACCATTAATGAAAATGCAGATCCTAGTGTTATGAAAGATTTAACAAAGGCCATTAATAAGATTGTTCCTTTTGAGGATCAATATGAACATTTAGAAGGCAATTCGGCAGCTCATCTAAAAGCCAGTTTTTTTGGTAATAGTAGTACTGTTATTATTAACCAAGGGGATTTGTTAATGGGAACATGGCAAGGCATTTATTTTTGTGAGTTTGACGGACCAAGACATAGAAAAGTAATTGTTAAGATTATAGAAGATCAATAGAGAATAAATTAAATCAGAATTAAAAAAAGGAGTTAATTATTCAAAAACATAATTAACTCCTTTTGCATTACTTAAATTTTACAGCAGTACCATAAACGATTACTTCTGCTGCACCTTGAACAATAGCTGAAGTAGCATATCGTAGGTTTACAACTGCATCTGCTCCAAAACTTTCAGCATCTTTAATCATTCGACTAGTTGCTAAATCCCTTGCTTCTTCCATCATTTTTTGATAGGCCACTAATTCCCCACCAACAATGGTTTTTAAACCACTCATAAAATCTTTACCAATATGTTTTGATTGAATAGTAGAACCTTTTACTAATCCAAGAGTCTCTAACTCTTTTCCTGATATATAATCCGTGTTTACTAAAAGCATAATATTGCCTCCCTTAATATTAATATATAAAATTTTTAAATCACATTATAAAGGCATTACTTATTTTCTTCTTCTTGGATTTCAACAAGAGTATTAGTTCTAAGAAGAAAAAACCTATGAATCATAAAAATAAAGATAGGTAAAATAGTAGCCAGCATAGTTGTGATAACAAGCAAGTTAGCAGCATAATCTTTTTGGAGTATTGCAGCTACTAGACCTACAATATATAGGCTTAAAAAGAAAAGGATAAATATAATTGCGCCTATTCGCTTTATCAAAAAATTTCCTCCTAAAGTATATTATTATCTTGAAAAACATAATATGTATTTTAAAATCATAATATAAAGCATTTTTTAATATGATATATAATAATAATTATATTACTGTCTACATTAAGAGTCAATATGAACAAGAAAAGAATGTTAAAATAGTGACAATATCTTCTGGAAAACAAAAGAACCAACTATAAACATAGTTGGTTCTTAAAAGGGGAGGATAAGTATTAGGTTATCTTTTGTTGAGTCTTTTTGCTTTTTAGTTATTAGCAGAAGGAGTTGGGATTTAATTAAGTCTTTTTAAGGACTCAATTATAGTATTAACAGTATTAAAAAAAGTATTCAATTTAATATTAAAAAATTTAAATCATTGGATTTGAAGGAGGTAACATAAGTGCAGAATCAAAAATTGGAGAATCAATTAAATTTAGCACTAAGTGTTACAGAAAGAGTTAGACAAAGAACTCTTGACTTAGACATAGGTTTTTTTGATGACATAGAGGTATGGGAGTTAATTGTAAAATACAATGGTAATATTTTGGCATTAGAAGAAGAGTTAGGTATTGAAGTGGAAATCTTGACGAATGAGTATGCAATTCTATATGTACCAGAGTTCTTAATCAATAGATTAACGGCTTATCCACAAATAGAATTTATTGAAAAACCTAAGTTGTTATTCTATAATATGGACCTTAGTAAGAGGGCGGCTTGTATAGCAAGAGTACAAGAGCCACCCTATAATTTAACTGGAGAAGGCGTAATTGTTGCTATTATTGATTCAGGAATTGATTATGCTCATCAGGACTTTAGAAATGAAGATGGCTCAACGAGAATTATTGAATTATGGGATCAATCCATTCCTGGGGATCCTCCTGAAGGCTTTGTCCAAGGGACTGTATATACAAGAGAACAAATCAATGAGGCATTAGCAGAAAGAACAAGAACGGATCAATTAGCAATTGTTCCAAGTGTGGATATTTCAGGGCATGGCACCCATGTTGCAGGGATAGCAGCAGGGAATGGGAGGGCTAGTGCTGGGAGATATACAGGGGTTGCCCCTAGAAGTGATTTGTTAATTGTAAAAATTGGAGAACCAGCAACGGAGTCTTATCCAAGAACAACAGAATTAATGAGAGCCATTACATATGTAATCAATAAGGCACAGGAATTAAATCAGCCAGTAGCCATTAATTTAAGTTTTGGGAATAATTATGGTCCTAGAGACGGCAGTTCACTACTAGAAACATTTATTGATACCATGGCAGGGGTAGGTAGAAATGTAATTGTTATTGGTTCAGGAAATGAAGGCGCAGCAGGACATCATACAGGAGGAGTGCTAACGGCAGGCACCCCAGTGACAGTAGAAATTGCAGTGGCAAGTACTGAAAGAACCCTTAACATACAAATATGGAAATCTTATTATGATACCATAGATATATACATCATTAACCCAGCAGGAATAGAAGTAGGACCATTAACTAGAAGACTGGGAACTCAAAGGTTTATTATGGGTAGGACAGAGGTATTTGTATATTACGGAGAACCAACACCTTATAATATGGCTCAAGAAATTTATATTGAATTGGTTCCATTAAATGCGTACATAGATGGTGGTATCTGGAGAATAAGGTTAAGTCCTATTAATATCATAGTAGGGAATTACAATTTGTGGTTACCAAGTAGTGAGGTCATACAAACAACCACTAGATTCTTATCACCAACAGTATTAACGACTTTAACAACACCAGGGTCAGCACATAGAGCTATAACTGTAGGTGCTTATAATTCAGTAACAAATAGTGTAGCTGACTTTTCAGGAAGAGGATTTACAAGATATTATGACTTTGTAAAGCCAGAGCTGGTTGCACCAGGTGTAAATATTACAGCAGCAGCACCAGGTGGAGGTTATGATACAAAGAGCGGTACATCTATGGCAACACCTTTTGTAACAGGTGCATCTGCGTTACTGATGGAATGGGGCATTGTAAGAGGAAATGACCCTTTCTTGTACGGAGAAAAAATTAAAGCTTATTTAATTGATGGTACTTCTAAACCAATAGCAAGATTTGCATATCCTAATACAGAATTAGGGTTTGGCGCATTATGTTTGCAATCCAGTCTGGATAGGGCTTTGTTCATTACAGAGATAGGGTCTATGGATGATTCAGAAAATTATATGGATATAAATCTACTATTGCCAGTTTTTATAAATTTTTCCAATGAACTTATAGGAAACATATGGGAGCGGTTGGTTGAGAAAATAAAAGAATTAGAAAGTAAAGAAACCGTTATAGTAGGTTTTTACGGGGAAAAAGATGAAAAAGATTTCAAAGAACTTCCCTGTAAGATTTATAACCTAAGAAAAAGAAAAGAAAATGATGCAGTTAATATACTTGTGGCAGAAATAAGAAAATGGTTAATAGAGTTGATTCAAGAGATAGATACTAGTAAGGATACAGCATATTATTTAGATATAGATAAATTGGTAATACATCCTTTAGATTTAATTAGTTTATTTAGTTATCTTAATAAAAAATTAAAAGACAAGAACAGCTATCTACTTCTTAAGAAAGAAGCTATATTCGATAATTATAAATTGATATTTGGACCAAAGGATAAAAATAAAAAATTTGAGTTTGAAGTAAAGAAGTCACAAGACATATTCAATCTATGTATTTATGGTGCGGCTTTAGATAATTATATAATTGAATTAATATCCCCAGAAAAAGAAAAAATTTCACTAAAAGAACTAAATAAGTGGAAAGAAGATAAAAATTACTTAGATATCACTGGTACTACCATTATGGCAAAACAATATCAAAGTAGTAAAATGGACCCCTTTCTTATAAAATTAGATTTTATGAAACTAAGAGAAGGAAAATGGGAAATCAATATTATAGGTAATGTGATAATAGATGGGCGATTAACAATCATCCCTAATGGCAAAAAAGAAGAGGTGACATTTAAAGGAGTCACGTTAACAATTGGCGAAAACTTGGAAGAGAATATTAAAATACTTTAAAATAGCGGTAGTTATCCCCGCTATTTTTACTTTATAATAAGTTTCTTTTTTCTATAAAGTAAAAAGTTGATTAAATGTGCTGTATTTTTCTAGTATTTATTCTAAATAGTAGTATAATAAATAGTAGAAAATAAAGGAGTTGGATATATGGTCAAGAAACTTTACCTGCTATTAATTTCATTGAT
Organism: Natranaerovirga pectinivora; assembly: GCF_004342165.1. Lineage (NCBI taxonomy): Bacteria > Bacillati > Bacillota > Clostridia > Lachnospirales > Natranaerovirgaceae > Natranaerovirga > Natranaerovirga pectinivora. Next base: position 188,270 of record NZ_SMAL01000006.1, read on the forward strand.
CCTTGTTGGGTGTACAACAAACTCTAATGAAGCCTTTAGGCTTAATGAAATAGGTATAGAAGAATATAATAACAAAAAATACGAGGAAGCATTAGAGAAATTTATAGAAGCAGCAAAAAAGAAAAGTAGCCCTGAATACTACCAAAACCAAGGAATGGTATTAATTCAATTAGAAGAGTATGAGATAGCCATAGATGTGTTAAAAAAAGCATTGAATCATAAAAACATACCATCAGAGGTATACTTTTTATTAGGTATTGGGTCAATGTACATTGGGGATTATAACGATGCATTAAACTACTTTGATAAAGTCATTGATATAGACCGTAAAAATATTGAAGCGTATTTACATAAAGCAGTTGTACAAGAGCGATTAGATAATAGAGATGAAGCGGCAAATACATACAATATAATTCTCGAAAGTCACCCTGAAGATAAAAGGATATGGAATGAAAAAGGACTTATGTTTAATAAATTTGGAGAATATGAAGAAGCCATTATGAGTTTTAATCAAGCTATTATAATTGATAATGATTTTGGAGAAGCTTATAATAATCGAGGTGTAAGTTATATAAACCTTAATTTATTAGATGAAGCAATTAATGACTTTGAGAAAGCGAAGACATTATTAAATGCTTCTGAAGTAGATTTAAATATAGCAATATATTATGGAAAGCAACAAGAAGTAGAATTGGCGTTAGAATATTTTAATAAGGTAAAAAATAATAATCCTACTGGAAAAGCATACTTATTAAGAGGTTTATTCTATATGGATAACGGTGATAAGAATAAGGGTATTATGGATTTAGAAAAAGCATTTGAAAAGGAAGAATGGAGAGCATTATTACATTTAGGAATACAATTTGAAAATGCCTTGGATTATAATAAGGCATTGGAGTATTATTCTCTATATAATCAACTAGAAAATGCACCTTGGATTAATAATAAAATAGGCGTTATTCAGATTAAACTAAAAGAATACGATGAAGCATTAAAATTTTTTAAGAGAGCAAATGAGTTATTGCCTCAGAATCAAGAAATATTATTTAATATAGCAACAACCTATCAATTATTAAAATTATATGATGAAGCAAAAAAATATTTAGAAGAAATAATAGAAATTAATCCGCATAATGAAGAAGTTATAAAAGAACTCAATTTTTTAACTCAACTTATGCCTCTTACTTCGTAAGAGATAGTTTCGATAAAAGTATTGTTTCAATTCCTTGGAAGGGATTTGAAAAGTATACTTTCAAAAAAAACAGAAGGAAAGATGGGATATAATGGATTTAGAAAACATAAAAGAAAGAGTCATTATAGTAGCAATTGATTTTGATAATCAGGACACAGATGATTCTCTTGATGAATTAGAAGAACTGGTTAGAACAGCAGGCGCTGAAACTGTAGGAAGGATAACACAAAGTAGAGAATCAGCTCATCCAGCAACATATGTGGGAAAAGGTAAAATGGAAGAAATTAAAAATCTAGTAATAGCGCTAGGGGCTACAGGAGTTATTTGTGATGATGAATTATCCCCTGCTCAATTAAAGAACCTTCAAGAAAAACTAGATACAAAAGTAATGGATAGGACTATGTTAATATTAGATATCTTTGCTAAAAGAGCAAGTACAAAAGAGGGTATTATTCAAGTTGAATTGGCTCAATTAAGATATAGATTAACAAGATTAATAGGTATTGGTGCATCTTTATCAAGATTAGGTGGTGGAATAGGAACAAGAGGTCCAGGTGAGAAAAAGTTAGAAGTGGATAGAAGACATATTAGAAACCATATTGGTCAGTTGTCTAAAGAACTTCAAGAGATAAAAAAACATAGAGATTTAATAAGAGAACAGAGAAAGAAAAAAAAGACTCCTGTTATAGCCATAGTAGGTTATACAAATGCAGGGAAGTCAACTTTATTAAATCGTTTAACTATGGCTGGTGTATTAGAAGAGGATAAACTATTTGCAACTTTGGATCCTACTACTAGACAAATGGAGCTGCCTAGTGGCAAACAAGTTTTTCTAACAGATACTGTTGGGTTTATTCGAAAATTACCTCACCATTTAATAAAGGCTTTTCAAAGTACTTTAGAAGAAGCAAAATATGCAGATTTATTACTCCATGTTGTAGACAGTTCTAGTCCTCAAGCGGAAAAGCATATCCATGTTGTGTACCAAACCTTGAAAGATTTGGAAGCACTGGACAAACCAATTATTACAGTTTATAATAAACAAGATTGTTTAGAAACGCCTTTAACAATCAGAGATGTAAAAGCTGAAAAATCAGTGTATATATCAGCATTAAAAGAAGAAGGCATTGATGAATTATTAAATTCAATTGAAGAGGTATTAAGAAACCAAGCTCACTTAATTGAAAAAATAATACCATATAATGAAGGAAGCATTTTAAATAATATTCGAACTTATGGTCAAATTGAAGAAGAAGAATATAAAAATGAAGGTGTTTATATAAAAGCCTATGTCCCTCAGGAAGTGTATGATAGGGTTAACAAGCTTTTGTAGATAATTGTAGGAAAAAAGAGGGTTTAGTCGTGAAATGTAAATAGGTAAAAATGACCAATTGGCTAAACACTATATATAGTGTGCAAATAAAAAAACCATCACATTATCTGGTGGTTTTTTTGTTTGACCTCCTAGTTTGAATATGGTATTATATTTTTACGAAGCAACATAGAAAAAACGAGTAATTTTAAGAATGAAAGGGGAAGTTACTAAATGTTTGAGGTAATAAAAAGAGATGGGGAAGTATCATCCTTTGATTTAATTAAAATTAAAGAAGCAATAGTAAAAGCTTTTAAAGCAACGAACAAAAAATATGCTGATGCAATAATGGATATGTTGGTTTTGAGGGTAACAGCAGACTTTCAAAATAAAATGAAAGACAACTTTATTCATGTAGAAGATATCCAAGATAGTGTGGAAACAGTTTTAGAACAATCAGGATATACGGATGTTGCTAAAGCGTATATCTTATATCGTAAACAACGTGAGAAAATAAGAAATATGAAATCAACTATATTAGATTACAAAGACATTGTTAATAGTTATGTAAATGAAGAAGATTGGAGAGTTAAAGAAAACTCTACAGTTACATATTCAGTTGGGGGATTGATATTACATAACTCAGGCGCTGTTACAGCAAATTATTGGTTATCAGAAGTATATGACGATGAAATATCTAAAGCCCATAGAAATGGGGACATACATATTCATGATTTATCTATGTTAACAGGTTACTGTGCAGGTTGGTCATTGCGTCAGTTAATAGAAGAAGGTCTTGGAGGTATACCAGGTAAGATTACATCTGCGCCAGCAGGTCACCTTTCAACCTTATGTAACCAAATGGTTAACTTTTTAGGAATAATGCAAAACGAATGGGCAGGAGCACAAGCATTTTCTTCCTTTGATACCTATTTAGCACCATTTGTAAAAATAGATAATTTATCATATAAAGAAGTAAAACAATGCATTCAATCTTTTGTATTTGGTGTCAATACACCAAGTAGATGGGGAACACAGTCACCATTTTCAAATATAACCCTAGACTGGTTAGTACCTAATGATTTAGCAGAATTACAAGCCTTAGTAGGTGGAAAGCCACAGGACTTTAAATATAAAGAGTGTCAAAAAGAAATGGATATGATTAATAAAGCCTTTATCGAAATTATGATTGAAGGAGATGCTAATGGAAGAGGGTTCCAATACCCAATACCTACATATTCTATTACAAATGATTTTGATTGGTCAGAAACAGAAAACAATAGATTATTATTTGAGATGACTGCAAAGTATGGAACACCATATTTTTCAAACTATGTGAACAGTGATATGGAGCCTAGTGATGTAAGAAGTATGTGCTGTCGTTTAAGACTTGATCTTAGAGAGCTTAGAAAGAAAACAGGTGGATTTTTTGGTTCAGGTGAAAGTACTGGCTCTATTGGGGTTGTAACAATCAATTTACCAAGAATTGCTTATTTGTCTTCTGATGAAAAAGAGTTCTATGATAGATTAGATCATATGATGGATATATCTGCAAGATCTTTAAGAACTAAAAGAGAAGTGGTATCAAAATTATTAGAAGAAGGTCTTTACCCATATACAAGACGTTATTTAGGAAGCTTTGAAAATCATTTTTCTACGATTGGCTTGGTAGGAATGAATGAAGTTGGCTTAAATGCTAGATGGATAGGAAAAGATTTAACGAATCAAGAGGCCCAAGATTTTGGATTAAAAGTATTAGATCATATGTTAAATCGTTTAGCTGATTTCCAAGAAGAATATGGTGATTTATACAACTTAGAAGCGACACCAGCAGAATCAACAAGCTTTAGATTGGCAAAGCACGACAGAAATAGATGGCCATTGATTAGAACAGCTGGAAATGAAGGGGATACACCTTATTATACCAACAGTTCTCATTTGCCAGTGGAGTATACAGCAGACGTTTTTGAGGCCCTTGATATACAAGATATGTTCCAAACAAAGTATACATCAGGAACTGTATTCCATGCATTTTTAGGAGAGAAAGTATCTGATTGGAGAGGTGCGGCTAAATTAGTTAAAATCATCGCAGCCAATTATAAACTGCCTTATTATACACTTTCTCCAACATATTCTATATGTAAAACCCATGGATACCTTGTAGGAGAAGAATACAATTGTCCTGACTGTGGAGAAAAAACAGAAGTTTATAGCCGTATTACAGGATACTATAGACCAGTCCAACACTGGAATGATGGTAAGGCTCAAGAATTTAAAAATAGAGTGGAATACAATCCAGGTCAATCTGTTGAAAAAAATGAAATTGAAGTACAACAAGAAGCAAGAAAAGAAGTGGCTGCTACAGTAGAAGAATCTTCTTTAAGTAGCAAATACTTATTTACAACAAAAACTTGCCCTAATTGCCACGTGGCAAAAGATTTCTTAAAGAATGATAATGTTCAAGTATTGGATTCAGAAGATTATATGGAACTTGTGAATCAGTATAGTATTAAAAATGCACCTACATTAGTAGTAGTTAATGAAGGAAAAGTAAATAAATATATTGGGTTGTCAGATATTAAAAAATATGTAGAACAAGCTAATTAAATATGTAAGAAGTCAAAGTGAGATGTAAGTCTTGCTTTGACTTCTTTTTATAGATATAATATAGGTCGTGGGGCTTGATTCTTCCTTTCAGCCCATCGACGCTGATTTCATTATATATTCTTTGAAGAAACATCACATGTGAAGTTTCGGCGGTTTATTTCAATTAATTGTATAAAATATAAGCAATAAAAAATTACTTGTATAGGAGAGATTAAATTGAGTTATGCGGATAAAGTTTTTATTAGTATGTGTAATGATATTTTAAATAATGGCTATAGTTCAGAAGGACAAGATGTAAGACCGCGTTGGGAAGATGGTGAGCCTGCTCATACCATAAAACAGTTTGCTGTTGTCAATAGATATGATTTGTCTAAAGAGTTTCCAATTATGACATTAAGACCAACGGCATTTAAATCTGCTATAGATGAAATACTATGGATTTGGCAGAAAAAATCTAATAATGTTAACGATTTAAATAGTAAGATTTGGGATAGTTGGGCTGATGAAGCTGGGTCTATTGGTAAAGCATATGGTTACCAATTAGGTGTAAAGCATAAGTATAAGGAAGGAGAATTTGATCAAGTAGACAGAGTGCTATATGATCTTAAACATAATCCTTATAGTAGAAGAATTATGACCAATATTTATGTCCATCAAGATTTAGATGAAATGAATCTATACCCTTGTGCCTATAGTGTAACTTTTAATGTAACAGATAATAAATTAAACGCTATTTTAAATCAACGTTCTCAAGATATATTAGTTGCTAATAATTGGAATGTTGTTCAATATGCGGTGCTGGTTCATATGTTTGCCCAAGTAAGTGGGTTAGAAGTAGGGGAATTGGTACATGTTATTGCAGATGCTCATATTTATGATAGACATGTCTCAATTGTAAAAGAGTTAATCAGTAGAGATGTTTATGAAGCACCAAAGTTTTCTATGAATAAAGATATTAAGGATTTTTATGAATTTACAGTAAATGATTTTACCCTTGAGAATTATAACAAAGGGGAACAAATTAAAAAAATACCTGTAGCTGTGTAGATTGGTGGTAGACAAATGAATTGTATAGTAGCAGTAGAAGATAGTTGGGGCATTGGTTGTAAAGGAAGGTTGTTAACTTATTTGCCAGGGGATTTAAAGTATTTTAAAGAAAAAACCCTTGGTAAGGTTGTTGTGTTAGGGCGAAAAACATTAAGTACCTTTCCTAAGGGCAATCCTCTAAAAGATAGAATCAATATAATTCTAACAAATGATAAATCCTTTACATCTGAAGGTGCTATTGTTAAACATAGTATTAATGAAGTATTAGAGGAACTTGAAAAATACAATGAAGAAGACATATTTATAATTGGCGGTGAAAGTATATACAACCAATTTATTCAAACTTGTAAAACGGCATATGTCACTAAAATAAAGGCAAATTTTAATTCCGATGTATTTTTCCCTAACCTAGATTTAAGTGAAGAATGGGAATTGGTTGAAGAGAGTGAAACCCAAGAATACGATGGCATAGAATATATCTTTTGTAAGTACATGAGAATTAATGGGTGATATATAATAAGATGTTTGTTTAAATAAAGCTAATTTTGAATATACTAAACTAAGAATGAAAAATATAAGGGATGATTAGTAATGCAAAAAAAATTATATTATTATGAAATACTAATGTTTTTTATAGCCAATGTATTGATGTTTCTATTACATGATGCTTATAGTGAAACAGGATTGCATTTTTTAAGTTATATAAGTGCTGTTAACGAGAGTATTTATGAACATATGAAGATGACTTTTTTTTCATTATTAATAGTTTATGTTATTTTGTTTTTTATAGTAGGAAAAAGATATAATAATTATTGGTTTGGAAAGTTTTGTGCCCTAATAATAGCACCTTTTTTGGTAATGGTTCTTTATTATACTTACTCAGGAGTCCTAGGATATAATATTCTTTGGATAGATATATTAATTGGTGTATTAGCAATCCTTACAGGACAAATAATAAGTTATTATATTATTTCTAAAACAAGGATAATGTTATTCAACAATTTTATTTGGTTTTTATTAGTCGTTTTATTAGCGGTTATATTTAGCACATTAACATATAATCCAATACACATTGATTTATTTAAGGACAATCGATCAGGAAGATTTGGGGTTTAAAGAAGCAATTTTAAATATTAGAAGGGACTCTGTGGAACAGACAATAAGAAGTCTATTTCATAGGGTCTTTTTAAGATGCTCTTTAAGTTGAGTTAAGAAACATAAAGTGATTCTTTGGAATTTAATGTGATAAAGTATTGACTTTAGAATGGTTTTGTTTGATAATAACCATAAATGGAAATTTACTTTCGCGATGGGGAGGTATTTACTTATGATTGAATTACTTTGTAATAGAAGAAGTATTAGAAAGTTTAAAGATAAAAAGATTGAACAAGATAAAGTCCAAAAGCTTATTCAAGCAGCATTATTATCTCCATCTTCAAGAAGTATTTGCCCTTGGGAATTTATTATAATAGATGATAAAAACACGTTAGTGGCACTATCTAAAGCAAAAGCCCATGGCTCTAAATTCCTTGATAATACCCCTATGGCCATAGTTATTGTGGCAGATGAAAGCATATGTGATGTATGGATTGAAGATGCTTCCATTGCCTCTATTATTATTCAACTTCAAGCAGAAAAGTTAGACTTAGGCTCTTGTTGGGTACAAATTAGGAATAGACAAGATGCTAAAGGGGCCTCATCAGAACATATTGTAAAAGAACTGTTAGATATTCCTGTAAACTATAGGGTGGAGTCCATTATAGGCATTGGATACAAAGATGAAGAAAAAGAAAGCTATAATATAGATGAGCTTCAATACAATAAAGTGCATTTAAATAAGTTCAAATAAGAAAGGGAGAAATAACGTGTTAAATATACAAATTGAAAAAACAAATCAACCAAAGCAAAAGCCAGAACCAGAAGAATTGGTTTTTGGTGCTGTATTCACAGATCATATGTTTGTTATGGATTATGAGATATCACAAGGATGGCATAATCCTAAAATAGTGCCTTACCAACCCATTACATTAGAACCATCTGCTATGGTTTTTCACTATGGTCAAGAAATGTTTGAAGGTATGAAAGCGTATAAAGGTGTAGATGGTCGTGTTTTATTATTTAGACCTGAAAAAAATATTGAAAGAACCAATAAAACAAATGATAGAATTTGCATCCCTCAAATAGATGAAGATGATATGTTACAAGCCATTAAAGCATTAGTTGACATAGATAAAGATTGGATACCAAATGCAGGTGGAACAGCATTATACATTAGACCATTTATCATAGCTACAGATCCATATCTTGGCGTAAGACCGTCTAATACTTATAAATTCATGGTAATTGCATGCCCAGTTGGTGCCTATTATAAAGAAGGCATTAATCCAGTAAAAATATGGGTAGAAACAGAATATGTAAGAGCGGTGCCAGGTGGTGTAGGAGAAGCTAAAACTGGTGGTAATTATGCTGCAAGTATAAAAGCTCAAATGAAAGCCAAAGAAAGAGGTTATACTCAAGTATTATGGCTGGATGGTGTTGAGAGAAAATACGTAGAAGAAGTAGGAACAATGAACGTATTCTTTAAAATCAATGGAGAAATTATTACCCCTGAGTTAACAGGAAGTATTCTTGCAGGTGTAACAAGAAATTCTGTTATTGAGTTATTAAACGCTTGGGGTGAAAGAGTAGTTGAAAGACGTATTACAATAGATGAAATATATGAAGCTCATAAAGCAGGAATACTAGAAGAAGTATTTGGAACTGGAACAGCTGCTGTAATTTCACCAGTAGGTGAGTTAAATTACAGAGGAGATATGATAACGATTAACAATAATGAAATTGGTGCTCTAAGTCAAAAAATATATGATACCATTACTGGACTTCAAACTGGCGCAATTAAAGATGAATTCGGATGGACAGTAGAAGTATAATTAGGGGTTATTAGATGAAATTTAAAGTTCGTGAAAAGATTTTTAGCTTTAGAGATGACTTTACTATAAAAGATGAAAATGATAACGATTACTTTCAAGTTACAGGAAAAATTTTTACTATTGGAAACAAATTACATTTCAAAGATATGAGTGGCAATGAACTGCTATATATTGAACAACAACTTTTAAAGTTTTTAGCAGAATACAATATATACAGCAAAGGTAAAGTTGTAGGAAAAGTGAAGAAGAAATTAACATTTTTTAGATCTGGATTTGATATTATAAGCACTTATGGTAACTATGAAGTTGATGGAGATTTTTTTGGATATAACTTTGTAATAAGAAAAAATGGTTCAGTTATAGCAACCGTTTCTAAAAAGTTTTTTAGTTTTACCGATCATTATGGGGTAGAAATAGCTGATAATGAAGAGTATATATTTATCCTGGCATTAGTTATTGTTATTGATCAAGTAATACACGACAATAGTGGTTCTAATAAGTAACCTGAAGTAGCAAAATTAAGAATGGATAAAACTGAATATTATTTTATAAGACCATATAACCCTAGCTTATTGAACTAAGTTAGGGTTATAATAATTCAAAAGATAATTCTTTCTAGTAAAGATCCTTATAAAACTATAGAGGAAAGAGTGTGAAAATATGGCAAAAGCAAAAACAGTATTTTTTTGTAATGAATGTGGTCAAGAATCACCAAAGTGGTTAGGCCAATGCCCTGGTTGTAAAGAATGGAATACATTTGTTGAAGAAAAAATTACGCCTATAAAAGTTAAACAACATAATATTGGGTTAGAAAGAAATGAGCCTAAAAAACTTTCGGATATTCATATGTTAGATGATAAAAGAATTACTACTGGGATAAACGAATTAGACCGAGTTTTAGGTGGTGGAATTGTTATTGGGTCATTGGTTTTAGTTGGAGGAGACCCTGGTATAGGCAAATCAACCTTATTATTGCAAATGTGTAAAAGTTTAGCGGATAACAATAAAAAAGTACTATACATATCTGGAGAAGAATCCTTAAAGCAAATTAAAATACGAGCAGAAAGACTTAATGTGAATGGCAATAATTTATTACTTTTATGTGAGACGAATTTGACGAATATAGAAGAAATTGTAAAAAAAGATATCCCAGATGTTATGATCATTGACTCCATACAAACCATGTTTAAAGAAGATATTAGCTCAGCACCTGGAAGTGTTAGCCAAGTAAGAGAAGTGACCAATATACTGATGCAATTAGCAAAAGGATTAAATATATCAACTTTCATTGTTGGGCATGTGACCAAAGATGGTTCAATTGCAGGACCAAGGGTGTTAGAACATATGGTAGATACAGTTCTGTATTTTGAAGGGGACAGACATGCAAGTTATAGAATTCTTAGAGGGGTAAAAAATAGATATGGTTCTACCAATGAAATTGGTGTGTTTGAAATGAGAGACAAAGGGCTGGTTGAGGTGAGCAATCCTTCAGAATTAATGTTAACAGGGCGACCAACAGGGGTATCAGGTTCAGTGGTATCTTGTAGCCTTGAGGGCACAAGGCCGATGTTAGTAGAAGTACAGGCACTTATTAGTCAAACTAATTTTGGTATGCCTAGAAGAACAGCTACAGGGACAGATTATAATAGAGTCGTATTGTTAATGGCAGTATTGGAGAAAAGACTGGGAATGCAATTAGCAAGTTGTGATGCTTATGTAAATATAGCAGGAGGCATTAAGATAAATGAACCAGCATTAGATTTAGGGATAATAATGTCTATTGCATCAAGTTTTAAAAATCAACCAATTAACTCTAGGACACTTGTTTTTGGTGAAGTAGGATTAACGGGAGAAGTAAGAGCTGTGAATATGGCGGAACAAAGAGTTATAGAAGCATCCAAACTAGGATTTGATACATGCATCATACCAAAAGCAAATATGAAAAACTTGAAGATTCCAAAGGAAGTTAAAGTGTTTGGCGTTGAGAATGTAAATGAAGCACTGGGGTTGTGTAGGTAAGAGTCGGCTTTATAGTTAGTGAAACTTATAAAAAGAAAAACTACAATGTTCAAGTAGTTTTTCTTTTTATTTAGTTGAACTTACTATAAAACGACTCTAACCTTAATCTTTACCTTAGTGAACTTATAAAAATTTAATTAGTTGAACTTACTATAAAACCGACTAACTCTTTACTCAATATTGTATTTTCTTAGTAGGTCTACTTTTTTTACTTCTTTTAGTAGTATGTCATATAGGTTTAAATCTAAGGTATTGCATAAGGCTGCTAGATAGTAGAGGCAACTTCCCATATTTTTTTCTACAAATTCTTTGCAATCGGGACATATATTTCCATAACATTGAGTGTCTAGTTCATCATGAGCAGTTTCAAAGTCTAGTTTTTTACCTTCTATTTTAAGGCAGCCACATTGTGTGCAAGCCTTAATGATGCTTCTGTTTATTTTATTGCTATACTCGCTTAATTTTGTAATTTGATCTAGGATACTTTTATTTATACATTCGTATTCTTCAACAAGGAATTGTAACTCTTCAGTAATCAAATCGTGTATTGCAGACATTTTTTCACCCCTATAGCTTGATCTTTTACGAACAATTGCCTAACGAATTTGTAAATATATTACTATGATACCATATTTTTACAAACAGTAAAAGGGTAAAAAATAAAAAAATATTATCATCTAAAATGTCAAGAAATGCCATATTACATTGTCTTATTTATTTTAATGCATTATAATTTAATTAAATTAGAATAAATAAAATAGTGATATTTATTCATAAGAGAGGTGTCTTTATGCACAAGAAAAGGATGTATGAATGGGAAAATCCTGAGGTAATAGGAGTGAATAAAGAAGCAGGACATGCATATTTAGATAGATACAATTCATTAGAAGAGTCCTGCTGTAATGAAAAGAAATATAAAATGACTTTAAATGGGATTTGGAAATTCAAATATTCAAATTCTCCCTTAGAAAGACCAGAATTTTTTTATGAGAAAGATTTTAATGTAGAGGAATGGGACGATATTCAGGTCCCAAGTGTATGGGAAACACAAGGATATGGCACACCATATTATTTAGCATTTGATTATCCTCCTTCAATAAGCAAAAATCCAAAAGAAATACCTAAAATTAATCATAAAGATAATCCAGTAGGCTCCTATAAAAAAGAATTCACATTACCTACACCTTGGAAGGATGAAAATGTATATATTTATTTTGGTGCAGTAAAATCCGCCTTTTATTTATGGGTTAATGGTGAAAAAGTAGGATACAGTCAAGGATCAATGACGCCAGCAGAGTTCAATATTACAACCTATATAAAACCAGGTGTTAATGAAGTCTCTGTAGAAGTTTATAAATATAGTGATGGCACTTATTTAGAAGATCAAGATATGTGGTTTTTTGGAGGGATATATAGAGATGTCTTTTTATATTCAGAACCTAAACAATTCATATGGGACTACTATCTTTATTCTGAGTTAGAAGATGATTATAAGAAGGGCAAGCTTCACTTAAAATTATCTTTTAAAAATACAGCGCTAAGTAAATCAGCACAACAAATAGAGATTTTTATAAAAGGGCAATTAAATGAAGAGATTCTACAGATGAAAGGAAAAATAGTTCTAGATGCAAATAGTGAAAAAAACTTTGTGTTTAGTGAAATTGTTTCTAATCCAAAATTATGGAGTGCTGAAACGCCTAATTTATATACTGTATATATGGTGTTAAAAGATCATCTTGGAAAGAATATAGAAGTTAAAAAAGCCCAATTTGGATTTAGAGATATTAAAATAAAAGACGCCACTTTCTTAGTAAATGGAAAGCCAATTTTATTAAAAGGTGTTAATAGGCATGATTTTCATCCTAAGACAGGGTGGTATTTAACAGAAGAAGAGTATCATAAAGATTTAAGAATCTTAAAGCAGCATAACATTAATGCAGTTAGAACCAGTCATTACCCTAATGATACAAGGTTCTATGAGTTGTGTGATCGCTATGGCATATATGTTATGGATGAGGCTGATGTAGAAACCCATGGTGTGAGAAAAAAAGGAATACCAGGTGATAAAAAAGAATGGGAAAAAGCTGTTATTGATAGAATGGAAAGAATGGTTCTTAGAGATAGGAACTACACTTGTATTATCATTTGGTCTTTAGGCAATGAAGCTGGATTTGGAAGAAGTTTTCATTTAATGAAAAAGGCTGCAAAAAAAATTGACCATACCCGACCTTTTCATTATGAAGGGGATAAGGATTTATCAGTAAGCGATATGATTTCTTTTATGTATAAAGAACCTGATTTTATTGATGTCGTTGGCAATAAAAAAGATATTAAACGATCCTTAAAAGACAAGATGTCTAATTTATTGGCTGCAGATAATAAATCGTTTAAAGGTAAGGACTATGAAGATAAACCTGCTTTATTATGTGAGTTTGCTCATTGTATGGAGAATAGTTTAGGGAATTTTAAGGACTTTGTTGATAAGTTTAAGAAATACAATAACTGGATGGGTGGGTTTATTTGGGACTTTGTAGATCAAAGTATTTACAAAGAAGAAGATGGTAAAGAAATGTGGCTATACGGTGGAGATTTTAACGAAGAAAAGCACCACGGATATTTTTGCGCCAATGGATTGGTATTAGCAGATAGACAATTACATCCTGCCATTTTGGAAGTAAAAAAAGTTTATCAAAACATTTCTATGGAAGTAGTGGATCTTAAACAAGGTTTGTATAAGATAAAGAATGAAAATTTCTGGTCATCCTTAGAGGGGGTATCTTTAAGGTGGTTCATAACAAAAGATGGCGTAATAGTTAAAGAGAATGTAGATGATACATTAAATTTGTTACCTCAAGAAGAAATTAAAGTATCGATAAACTATAACAACATAAACAAGGATGGGAATTACGACTATCAAATAAACTTTGAATTTATAACAAAGGATGATAATATTTGGAGTAGCAAGGGGCATGTTTTAGCGTGGGAACAATTCCAATTGGAAAAAAGAACTATGGAAAGAGCTCTAAATAGCCAAATTCAAATAGAGATAGAAGAATCAGAAGAAACTATTAATTTAAGAGGTAATAATTTCAGCTTATTAGTAAATAAAGAGACTGGCCAAATCAGTTCATATAAATATAACCAACAAGAAATACTAAAGAAGCCACTAAAACCTAACTATTGGAGAGTACCAACAGATAATGATAGAGGAGCAGGAAATTTAAGACCACATAAGCTGAAACATATTATAGATAATAGTTGGAAAGCACCAAAATCAAAAACCACTAAAATTAAAATTAATAATAAAGAAAATATGTGTATTATAGAAGTAAAATCAAAAACCCAAAATTTTAAAAGAAATAATATCTTGAAATATATTGTTACAGGTAATGGACAAGTATTGGTAGAGCATAGAGTGATACCTAAGAAAGAAATGATTAGATTTGGTATGCAATGCCAAGTTTCCAAGGAAATGAATTATTTAAAGTTCTATGGAAGAGGTCCTCAAGAAAATTATTGGGATAGAAAAGAGGGATCTCCTATTGGATTATATACAGGAGAAGTAAATGATTTTATACATAACTACTTAAGGCCTCAAGAGAATGGTAATCATACTGATGTGGATTGGTTTGAAATCAAAGACAAGTATGGAAGGGGCATTAGAATTTCTTCCTATGGTAATAAGAAATTAAATATGAGCGTATGGCCATATGAGATGGAAGCCTTAGAAGTTGCCAGTCATATTCATGAAATAAACTATAGTGATACATATACAGTAAACATTGATTATATGCAAAAAGGCGTAGGTGGAGATTACCCAGGAGAAGCTATGTTAAAAGATAAGTATAAAATCAAACCCAATAAAGAATACAGATATCAATATATAATAGAACCCATTAAGGTGGAATAATAAGTAGTTAATAGTATTTGCCATTCTGAATTTAGTATAATAGAGGTATATATAAGAAAGATATAAGTGTTACACTAGATTTAGGATGGCAAAAAAATGGTATTATCAAGCCTTAATCTGTTTTATAAAAAATTCTATAAAAAATAAAAAGTTTTTGAAAGTTTTTGTTGACATTATATATTTAATTTGGTATTATAAATCTCACCGGCAGGGAATGTCTTAAAAGATAGCTTTAAATCAACAACTTAAAAAAAATAAAAAAAACTGTTGATTTTTATAAAAGGATATGTTAAGATTAATCTCGCGTCAAACAAAGAACATTGATAATTGAACAGTGAAGCAACCCTAAGATTTCAAAAAAATGAGTCGGCTTTAAAATTTATTTTAAACCATCTCAAACATTTGGGTCTTAGACACCTAAGAGTCGGCTTTGAAATTCATTTCAAAACGATCTCTAACAATGTAAGTCTTACTTGAACTTGTTTCAAAAGACTATAAAGATTAAAAGATTTTTTCTTCGGAAAAAACTTTTAGCCAGCAAATTAGATTGCTAAGGCAAACATCAATTATAAATTGAGAGTTTGATCCTGGCTCAGGATGAACGCTGGCGGCGTGCCTAACACATGCAAGTCGAGCGGACGAATATCAATGAAGCCTTCGGGTG